>JAYOII010000234.1:0-5105 GCA_038118685.1 Opitutia bacterium | reverse complement strand
AACCCACGACCAAAAGATTAAGAGTCTCCTGCTCTACCAACTGAGCTACGCCGGCTCCCAAGCAAAGAGGTTGAATCTAAGCGTTTTCGCCTTAGGGTCAAGGGGAATGGACCTACGCATCATCAGCCTTTTCATAACCGCAATCTTTCTTTTTTCCCTCGAAGGGAAAACCCCTTCGCCCACGATCGCCACCTTTTCCATCGTTGCTCGCGATCCCTTGACCCAAGAATTAGGCGTAGCCGTTCAATCCAAGTTCATCGCCGTCGGGTGCGTCGTGCCTTTTGCCGAGGCGGGAGTCGGGGCCATTGCAAGTCAGGCATGGGGAAACGTCCGCTATGGACCGGTGGGCTTGCGTTTGCTCAAAGACGGCAAAAGCCCCGCAGAAGCGGTCCGTCTGATGACGGAAGCCGACCAGGTACGGGAACACCGACAGTTAGGTATAATTTCCTTGGAGGGGAACGCCTCCATTCACACGGGCAAAAATTGCATGGACTGGGCGGGCGGACAAACCGGTACGAATTACGCCGTGCAAGGGAATTTGCTGACCGGGCCGGAAGTGACGCAAGCCATGGCCAAGGCTTTCGAGGACGCAAACGGAACCTTGGCCGAACGGATGATCGAGTCTCTGCGAGCCGGACAAGAGGCAGGAGGGGACAAAAGAGGCAAGCAATCGGCCGCTCTTCTGGTCGTAAGAAAGGGCTGGGGATACGGAGGGCTGAATGACCGCTTCCGCGACCTTAGGGTGGACGACCACCCCACCCCGATCGAGGAATTGGACAGAATCTACCGCCTCCACCGGAAGGTATTCAGGCGTCCGGACGGGAAGTGAGTTTCAAGTTCGACCTTCCATTTGCAAAAAAGTAAAATGGCCCGCTTGTGAAGGTCTCAAACGATAAAATCGAATGAAAGCGGTCGTACTCTTTTCCGGCGGGCTTGACTCGACCGTGCTCGCATCTTACCTGATTTCAAAGGGAGCCGAGGTACGCTTGCTTTCGATCGACTACGGGCAAAGGCATGCCAAGGAACTCGCCCACGGGGAGACCTTGGCCAAGGAGTTGAACTTGCCTAGAAAAACCCTCTCCTTGCCCGGTCTGGGTGATTTGCTCAAGGGCAGTTCGCTTACCGACGATTCGGTCGAATTGCCCGAAGGCCATTACGCCGAAGAATCAATGAAAGCCACCGTCGTGCCCAACCGGAACATGATCTTGCTCGCCCTTGCGGGAGGCTATGCCCTTTCCTCGGGTTTCGACACCATCGCTTATGCGGCTCATGCCGGAGATCATTTCATTTACCCCGACTGCCGGCCCGAATTTGCGGAGGCCATGGAAAAAGCCCTTGGGTTGGCCGATTGGAAAGATTTGAATCTTTACCGTCCTTTCGTCGACATGACCAAGGCGGATCTGGTCAAGTTGGGAGCGGAACTCAAAGCCCCCCTTGAAACGACTTGGTCTTGCTATGCGGGGAGGGAACGCCATTGCGGAAAATGCGGGACTTGCGTGGAACGAAAGGAAGCCTTTGAGCTCGCAAAAGTTCCCGACCCTACGAAATATGAAGCGTAAAACAATCGCATGATCACCTGCAGCAAAACTTACCGGGACATCCCCCTGTCCCATCGCCAACCCTTTCACCAGGGCCGCTGCTCTCGCCTCCACGGGCACAGCTGGTCCATTACTCTGACTTTCGGGGCAAGCAACTTGGACGACAATGGGTTCGTGATCGATTTCGGAGACCTGCACTTTCTCGAGGATTGGATCGACGAGCATCTCGACCACGGGACCGTCCTTTGCGATCAAGACCCCCGCAAAGAGGAGTTGCTGGAACTTGAGAAAACGGGGCTACTCAAAATCACTTGGGTAAACAGCGCCTCCTGCGAGGGAATCGCCAAGTTCCTTTTCGAGACTTTCAGCCCCATGGTTTCCGATAGAACCGGCGGTCGGGCAAGCCTGCGGTCGATCCGCCTCGAGGAGGACTCCAAAAACTCCGCTACCTATCAACCCAACGCCGGCGAATGAAAGCCTTGCCGGTCTACGAGCGCTTTCACTCGTGGCAAGGGGAAGGCGTCCACTTGGGAAAATCCGCCTTCTTCATCCGCTTGCACGGTTGCCCCGTGCATTGCCCATGGTGCGACTCGGCCGGGACCTGGCACCCCGATCACTTACCCGAAAAGGTCGACCGAATCGAAACGCTCAAGAACACGGCCTCGGCGACGCCGACGAACTCGCCGACGAAGCCTTCTCATCGGGTTGCGAAATCGTGGTCATCACGGGCGGGGAGCCAGCCATTCACAATTTGCACGACCTCGCCTACCAATTGAGAAACCGCAGCCTTCCCGTTCACTTGGAAACCTGCGGAGCCTACTCAATCCAAGGGGAGATGGATTGGGTCACGCTGAGCCCGAAATGGAATGCCATGCCCTTGCAAGAATGCTTGGACCTGGCGGATGAATTCAAGCTGATCGTCGAGGCAACCGATGGCATTGAAAAATGGACCGACGCCCTGCCCCTTCATTCTCATGGCTGCCCGGTTTGGCTTCACCCCGAATGGTCGATGGCAAAAGATCCGGCAATTTTGCATTCGATCAATGACTGGGTGAAAGAACACGGAGCCCCCTACCGCGCCGGCTTTCAATTGCACAAGCTTTACCAAGTTGACGAGGCGGACGAACGCTCCCGCCCCGAGGCCTCCCTGACCCATTCGTCCGCCGACGAAAAATAAGTGGATTGCCCGCTTCAATCACAAAGGCACCATGTGCGGACGATATTCATGGAAAAAACCCGGAGCCAAACGCTTTGCCAAGCTCACCGAAAAAGAGCCTGAGCTCAATCGCCCCAGCTTCAACCGGGCTCCCGGCCAACGCCAACCCGCCCTTAGCCTTCGGGAAGGCTCGGTTGGTTGGGATGCCATGTGGTGGGGTAACCCGCCCGGAGAGCCTGCATCGGTCCGACCTCTCCCCATCAACGCCCGCTCCGAAACGGTCGATGAAAAGCCGACCTTTCGCGAATCATTCCGGAACAGAAGATGCCTGATTCCGGCGGATGGTTTTTACGAATGGCAAATCGCCGGGGATGAAAAATACCCGCACTTCATTCATCTCCCCGATCACCCGACCTTCGCCATAGCCGGGATTTGGACCAATGCCATGGGTAGCGAAAACGCCCAAGGCAGCTTCACCATCCTCACTCAGGAAGCTCACCCCGGGCTTCTTTCCCTGCACCACAGGATGCCCGTCATCCTCGAGGAATCAAGCTGGGAGGAGTGGCTCGAGCCCTCTTCTCCCGTCGACAACCTCAAGGAAATTCTCGCTCGCCCAGGCCCCGAAATGATTGCCTACCAAGTGGGCAAACGGGTCAACTCGCCCCAAAACGACGACCCCGGCCTGCAGGATCCTTTCTCGGAAAGACAAGGGACTTTGTTTTAGTTGCTTACGCAGGGAGCCTTTTGATTTTATCCCCAAAGCCATTAGAACTAAAGTCCATGAAAAGAAAGGGTACAATCATGGTATTCGAACCGAGCGATCCGTCCCTTGGACCGGAAGTCACCTATGCAACCGAAACGAGCCGCAAGAGTTTTCGTTTGCCCCGCCCCAAGAAAGAACAACCGCCCGTGGCCATTGAGTCGTTTGCTCAAGACCCCGCGCGGTATGCCGAGTTAATGGAGAGGGTCGAAGATTACCTCTTGGGCCGTCAGAACGGACCTTCCGGAAAGTAAATCAATAGACATCTTCGTCCCAATCGTCGTCCAACTTTTCCTCACCCCAGGTAAACGGGCAGGCATAAAAGAAGTAATTGATCGAGCGCGGTGCCCCCCGATCGATCAAACGCGGCGTCTTTCCGACCGGTTTTTTCTTGGAAGAAGCAGATCTATTCGGTTTGCGCTCCGGCTGAATCAGCCTCTCCACCCGGATGGCTTCGGCGAGCCAATAAGCGGCAACCCCAAGGTTGTTCATTTCCATGTGGAGGTAATGCAACTTGTAACGCAGGTCATGATTTTCGGGAAAACTTTCCAGCGACCCCATGATCACCCGCGTCGCCCCCCAAGGCCCATCGAGAGCCAAGGTGGCCTCGAAATCACTCAACAAGTAGCTAAGTTTCTTGTGAGGCGTGCCCGAAAGATAACGGGCCAATTCCCTTTGCTCAAGATATTGTTCCTCCTCCTTCAGCTTCTCATGCAAAATCTCCATCGCAAGATGATCGGGCTTTCCCTCCGAATCGACGATCAACCAAGAACGGTTTTCGGTAGGACCGTATTCACTCGTATCGAACAGTTCCAATTGAGGGACCATCTCTATTTTGGACCGATGTTTTTCCTTGGCGGATTTTTCAGGATCCATGAGTCAAAACCAACGAGGTGAAAGACTGTTTCCCGAACCGGCAAGGCGTTCTTGCCCCACTCCCCTTCATCGGACGCAGATCGGCCGCGGAGACTAACCCGCCCAAAGCGAAAAACTTGCTTTCTCCAAAACTGTATTCCCTTCCCGCCACCGCTCTCCGGAACCGGATTTCTTCTCTCTTTTCATTCGTTTCTATCTTCATCTTTGTTCTTTCTTCTGTTTGTTCGTATCTAAGGGTATCGGAAAAAGGGAGAGAGAAAGAGCCTCCGTTTTCTTCACCAGCAATCAAACGGCACGAAAAAGAAAAAGATCACGAAACACACACAGCGTGGTTTCGAAGAGGAACCCTCTCCCGGAGCAAGTCCGTTAGAAGGCCATGTTCCTCATCCCACCAAATTCAAGGTTCACCCGAACCTTCTCCACCCAAAAACCTTTTTCAAATGACTTCCCCCGCTTGCTATTCAACCTCCCGCCTGAAAGAACGTTTATGCATGTCGAGTTAAGTTTGGTCATGAGAAAAAGGACAACCAACAAAGCGCAGCCCAAAACGGATCACAAATTATTTTTTATCTTTTTTTTCAAAACCGACGCACAGGCTCAAAAGAAAGGCATGGAGCGTTGCATCTTGACTTATTTGAGCTTGGTCGTTTTTATCTGCTCTTCGCGATTTGGGGTAGTAGCTCAGTTGGTTAGAGCGCCGGCCTGTCACGCCGGAGGTCGCGGGTTCGAGTCCCGTCTATCCCGCCATTCGCATATTTCGTCAGACTGCGACAAT
>JAYOII010000233.1:282-5129 GCA_038118685.1 Opitutia bacterium | reverse complement strand
CTTTGGCATTGCCCAAATCGGGAAAGCCTTTCGAAACGAGATTACCCCGAGAAATTTCATTTTCCGATCTCGTGAATTCGAGCAAATGGAAATCGAGTATTTCATCCCTCCCGGCGAAGAGCAATGGCGGCGGTATCACCGGGAATGGATCGATACCAGAAAAGCATGGTTTGGCTCCATAGGCTTGACGAAAGACTTTTTGGGTGAGGAAATACACCCCAAGGAAAAGCTTGCCCATTACGCTCAAGCATGTACGGACATCACTTTCAAGTTTCCTTTCGGGGAGCATGAACTGGAAGGAATTGCCGCCCGGGGGAATTTTGACTTGAGCCAACACCAGGAGCATTCGGGAAAAAACCTCGAGTACTTCGACGAAGCCCTCAAAGCCAAATATTTGCCCAACGTAATCGAGCCAAGCCTGGGGGTCGATCGAACCTTTCTTGCCGTTATTTGCTCGGCCTATCAGATAGACGAAATCGAGGGGGAAAAACGAACTGTCCTTCGGTTCCATCCGCGGGTTGCCCCAATCAAGGCCGGAGTATTCCCGCTCGTCAAAAACAAGCCCGAGTTGGTTGAGCGGGCGAAAAGTCTCTATCATCGCCTGCAAAGGAAGTGGAACGTTCTTTACGATCAGGGCGGAGCCATAGGCAGAAGATACCGCAGAATCGACGAGACGGGCGTTCCATTCGGTTTGACCGTGGATTTCGAAACCTTGGAGGGAGACGGAACCATTACGGTGAGAGATCGAGACACGACAAAACAGGAAAGATTATCCGAGGATGAGATCATTTCCTTCCTTGAGGAAAAAATCGATCCTTAATCGCTGACGCTGAGTCTCCAGTCCTGCAATTCCATTTGCAGGTTTCTACGGCCGTTCCAATTGTTCCATTTCAAGCGGAACGCCAAGTCTATGTTTTGATCGGAAGGCGGCATGCGCTCGGCCATTTTCCACGCAATGCCGGAGACGGTGGTTGATCCATTGTGCACTGAAAATTGAAAATGCGATCCATCCCCAACCGTTCGTGGTTTTTGTGCTAACCTGATATTTTTCAAGGCAAGAACGGGTTCCGGATTTTCTTGCCCGAAAGGGGCCATCTTCACCAGTTCGTGCAGAAGTTCCGGCCTTAGGTCGCTTTGTTCTATGGTCGAAGCAATGCTCAGACTGACTGGAGCGATCTTGCCTCCGGTCAGGTTGTCCACCGTAGCAACAAAGGCTTCGATAAACGGTTCGAGGTTTTCCTTTTCCAAGGTCAAGCCTACGGCGACCGGGTGTCCTCCCCAGTGAGTTAGAAATTCCTGGCATCTGGACAATGCGTCCACAAGATCAAGGCCTTGGACGCCACGCCCCGATCCTTTGCAGGTTCCGTCGTCCGATTGGGCCAACACAATGCAGGGCTTGCCCAACGCGCTGGACATTTTCCCGGCAACAATCCCAACCACTCCGGGATTCCACGCTTCACCCATGCCGCACACCACGACCGCCGGTTTGTCCGAAAATCTTTGACCCGCTTGTTCAAGAGCATGCTCGGTGAGCTGGGCTTCGATCGCCTTGCGGTCTTCGTTGTAACTGTTCATTTTTTGAGCCAATTGCCGGCAAATGGTCGGATCACCCTCTAGCATGAGAGCGGATGCGACTTCGGGGTCGTTCAGCCTTCCGCATGCATTGATGCGCGGAGCGAGCTTGAAGGTGACGTCTTCGATTTCGGGGGAGGAACCGACTTCGAGGCCTGATTCCTCCAACAGGGCCTGCAAACCGATACTGGGTTTGTTGCCCAAGTGCTTGAGACCAAAGCGGGCCAAAATTCTGTTTTCCTCTTTCAAGGGGACAAGATCGGCAATCGTTCCCAAAGCCGCGAGGGGCAGGCTTTCGGTCGGGTTTACTTGGAAGGCCCGGCTCACTTTCCGTTCCCTTAGGTGTTTTAACAAGCCGTGAATGAGCTTGAAGGCCAAGCCTGCCGTGCACAGGTTTCTCCAAGGTTCCCCTTGATCAGGGTGAAGATGAGGGTTCACCATGATCTGTCCTTCGGGCAAATCGCCTTTTGCTTGATGGTGATCGACGATAATCAAGTCGATTCCCTTTTCCTTCAGCTCATCTGCTTGTTTGCAGGAATTTGTGCCGCAATCAAGAGCAATGACTAATTTAAAGTCTGCGAACCGGAGGCCTCGGTCCAACACTTCCGAAGTGAGACCATAGCCTTCGTCTTTTCTTCTGGGAATTACATAGTGAGGATCCATTCCCAATTGCTTGAGGTTTTGTTTGACGATTACCGTGGAGGTGATGCCGTCCACGTCATAGTCTCCGATCAAAAGAACCGGTTCTTCCTTTGCAAGAGCCTGACTGATTCTCAATACCGCGTCCTTCAAGCCCGGAAGGTCAAACGGGTCGGCAAGATGAGCGAGTTTCGGTTCAAGGAAACGATTTGCCTGATCGTTCTTATCTATTCCCCTGATGAGGAGAAGTCGGGCCAATAAGCTTGAAATTGAAAGCGATCGGGAAAGGGCATCGATTTTCTCGTCGTCGATTTCCTTTTCAATCCAAAGCATCGGTCGTGAATAGATGATACCGGACGAAATCCGATGTTTCAGGTCTTGGATTTAGTCCTTTGTAGAGGAAGTATGCCAATCGTATTTGGGCAACATTTCCCCTTCTTCAACGTGTTTCCTGTCTCCCTTGTGCCAAAGGAAGAAGATGGGGCTTGCGATGAAAACGGAAGAAAAGGTGCCGGTAAGAATTCCGATAACGAAGATGAAGGCGAAATCATTGATTACCCCGGCGCCGAAGACCCAAAGGGAAACAGCGGCAAGGAGTGTCGTAACGCTGGTAATGATGGACCGGGAGAGAACGCGGTTGATGGCGATCGTGATGATTTTCCTCAAGTTTGTAACCGGATTCATTTCCAATTCCTCGCGTATGCGATCGAAAACCACGATGGTATCGTTAATGGAATACCCGACGATCATGAGTACGGAAGCAAGCATGGGAGCAGTAAATTGACCGGAGCAAATCGTCCCACCCGATAGCGTGCCAAGCAGAACAAATAGACCGATCGTCATGAGAACGTCGTGGATCGTCGCTGCGACGGCTCCAATGGCATAGCCCATCTCAAAGCGGACGGCCACATACAGAAGAATGCCCAAAAGCGCCACCAAGACCGAGAGAATGGCATCATATTTGATTTGCTCGCTTACGGAACCACTTATGGCGGTTTCTCCTCCACCGTCTTCCACCGAGAGACCGTTTGCAGGGAACTTTTCCTGCAAAAGGGCCAAGGCTTGAGCGGATTTTTCAGGTTCGGTTTGGAGGACTAACCGGGATGCGTCCTCACCGGTGCCGACTTCCGAACGATAGACGTGTTGAACTTCTCCAATATCATTGTTCTGGCTGAAGAGTTCGTCAATCTTTGCGGGTTCGACCATTTCGTCAAAGGAAACGATAAGTTCTTCTCCTCCGCGAAAATCAATGCCAAGAATCTTGTCTTGATTTTGATAGACCGAAAAAAGTCCAATGCCGACAATCATCCAAGAAAGGAGCAAGGCTGGATTGCGGTATTTCAAAAAGTCGAATTCAGTGATTGATTTCTTTTTTTCTATCGGTTTGCCGCTGATCAGATTCTTGAGTCCAATTTGAACCAGGAGTTTCAAAAGCGTTTTGCTTATGAATAGAGCGCAGAAAACGGACGTTACGATGCCGATGGCCAAGGTGACGCCGAAACCTTTAACTGGTCCGGTTCCCAGCCAAATCAAAATCGAGGCCGTGATCAAAGTCGTGACGTTGGCGTCGATGATAGTGGAGAATGCTTTGGCGTAGCCTCCTTCGAGCGCGTTCTCCGTACTCTTGCCCGCTCTGAGCTCCTCTCTGATACGCTCGAAAATCAGGATGTTGGCATCTACCGCCATGCCTATGGTAAGGACGAGAGCCGCCATGCCGGGAAGGGTGAACGTCGCCTGAAAAATGCCGGCTAACAAGGCAACGACCAACAAAACGTTCGTTCCGACCGAAAAGACAGCGACAAAACCGCCCGACCTGTACCAGACAATCATGAAGGCGATCACAAGAAAAGCTCCCAAATAGCAGGCCGACAAACTGCTGTCCAAGGCACTGGTTGCAAGGGTAGGGGAAACCTCGTATTTCTCTCCTATTTCTAGCGAGACCTTGAGCGGATTGTTAAGGATGTCTGAAAGAAGCTTGGCTTCCCTGTAGCTAAAGTTTCCGCTGATTACCGCACTTCCCCCGTCGATTCGCTGCTTGACGGTAGGGGCGCTTTCCAACTGGTTGTCCAAAACGATTGCAAGCCTTCCGGGAGATCCGGTAATCGAATCGGACATTTGAGCGATATCTCCCGTGAGGCTTGCGAATTTCTCTCCGCCTTCTTGAGTGAAATCCAATCCGACTTCCCATCCTCCCATTTGATCTTGTCGGGGAAACGCTTCCTTTACGATGTCACCGTCAGCCGAAGACAGTTGCTGCACCCATATGGGACTTTCGTTCGGTTCGGCGTCGCTCCTGAGCATGGAGCGATAAAGGATTCCCTCGTCGTCGGTCCAATCCTCGTTTTCTTCGGTCGGTTGTCTGACGCTTGAGTCGACGTTTACGACCCGGAACTCCAGCTTTGCGGGCTTTTGCAAATTTTCGATCATTCCGGGATTTTGTTTGGTCGTTCTGTCCGGAATCTTGATCTCGATTGCCCGATCACCCTTTTTTTGAACTACGGTTTCCGCAACCCCGAAAGCATTAAGCCTCTCGTTCATGATTTCCACGACTTTGTCCATTGCCGTCGCGCCTGATGGGTCACTTCCGTCCGCGGTAACGTTTAAATCACGAGCTTCCATGGTGAAGGCAATTCCCC
>JAYOII010000233.1:0-207 GCA_038118685.1 Opitutia bacterium | reverse complement strand
GTTTGATCCAAAAAGGAAAGATTCGCGAAAAGATGGTGTTAAGTACTCCTTCGGGTGGTTGGAAGTAGGCCGAATAGTCCAACTTGTTTTCTTTACCATAGTTTCGGAGACTTTCGAAATCGATGGGCTGGCCTTCTTCCAATCCGGTTCGGATGCCGGTGGTAACGTCCGAGAACGAGACGTGATCGGGGTATTGGGTCGGATCGG
>JAYOII010000232.1:0-5141 GCA_038118685.1 Opitutia bacterium | reverse complement strand
GCCCTCCACTACGTCGGAGGCATCCCCAAGATGAAGGAGGAAAACGGACGCTTGGCCGGAATGGCATCATCCGACTACTTCGGTGAATTCTCCCGGGTCATGCCCTATCGGATCGGGGGAAGCAACCCGCCCGAGAATTTCGTCGCCCTCATGACCAACGGGGCGAGCGGGGACATCAACAACTTGGTCTTCACCGGGATTCGGGCTCCGCGCTCCCCGTTTGAGCAAGTGCGTATCGTCGCCTCCAAGGCGGCCGACACCGCTTGGCGTGCGGTCAAAAAGATCGATGACTACGACGACAAGCCCGTCGTCGCCGTTCTTCAGCGCGAAGTCGACCTCCCCTACCGCAAGCCGGCCAAAAGGGAAATCATTCTCGCCGAGGGTCTGCTCAAGAAAAGCGCCAAGGAAAGGAACGATATAAACAGCCGGACCACTTCAGTGGCCAACCGGGTGATCGAGTATTCAGGTCCCGACCACCCCGAAACCGAGCCCGTTCTCATTCAGGCTGTGAGGATCGGAGAACAGGCCATCGTGAGCATGCCCTTCGAGGTTCTGGTGGAAATCGGGCTCGAAATCAAAAAGAAGAGCCCCTTCGAGCGGACCTTCCTGATTTCGCTGGCCAACGGGGGCTATGGCTATCTGCCTCCTCCCAACCAGCACAAACTCGGGGGCTACGAGACCTGGTTGGGCACCTCGCGCTTTCAGCCCCACTCTTCCGACTTGCTGATCAAGCATTTGCACGAGATGCTCGGTGAACTAAAGAAGTTCTGAAAAATGTTACCCAACCGTAGCTTATATCTTTTTTGGTTTTGTATTTCATGTTCAAGTTACGCGGTGCAAGATGGTCCCTTACCCACATTCGACTTTAAAGGAATTTTTCTTCATCCGGATCATCTCAAGTATTCTCCGAACGACGATCTCATTCATCCCACTATCATCAGAACAACTGGGCGGGTAAAAAACCCGTTGGGGGAATATTATTTGTATTATGCTCCACATAAGCATGTCGCGATTAGCATGTCGTATTCTGACAGCTTAAATGGACCGTGGAAAGAGTATCACCAAAACCCGGTTCTAAAAGGCCCTTCTGCTCCTGATATTAGATGGATTGAAGAAGAAGAAAAGTTCTTCATGTGGGGGCATCGGAAGAATTCTCAAACCGAAATGTGGTCAAGTACGGATGGGATTAATTTCATTCATCAAGGAATAAGCATAAAGGCTGCAAACATTGGCACCCGCAACGCCACTTACTCTCGAACCTATAAGTATCCGATCGAGAAATATGACAGCCAGTACGTTATGTTTTATTCTGGATTTGATGAAAAAGAAGACATGCGGTCTGTTTGGCTGGCACATTCTAAAGATGCAAGAAAATGGACGCAGTTACAGAAACCTATTCTCAGTCCTGTGTCAGGCGAGGGAAATGACCTCTATGGTCCCGCGCTTCTAACATGGAAAGAAAAAAACTATCTTTCTTATCAGGATCATACGGCATGGAGGGGAGGAAACCTGAAATACGTAGAATTAGACAGAGATCTGAATCCGCCACCAAAAACGACTCCACGTTTTACTCTCATCGCTCCAGAAAAAAACTCTCCGTTGGAGGGAAGAATTCGAGGGGCAGAGTTTTATTTCGATCAAAATGAATTGTACCTATTCTCGAGTGGATCAAAAAACCCAAGAACTTTGTTCTATGCGATAGCCAAAATCAAAAACTAACATGAAAAAAGTACTCATCATCGTGGGGGACGCATCGGAAACACTCGATACCCTCTACCCTTTTTATCGTCTGCAGGAAGCGGGCATCGAACCGGTCGTGGCCGGCCCCGAAAAGAAAACCTACCAAATGGTCATGCACGAGGTGAAACCTGGCTGGACCATCACCAAGGAGTGGGAAGGCTATACCATCGAGGCCAAGATCGCCTTCAAAGACGTCGTGGAATCCGAATACGACGGTATCTTTTTTTCCGGCGGACGGGCACCCGAGTATATTCGAGAGGACCCCGACCTCATCCGTATCACCCAATATTTTTTCGACAAGAATTTACCGATTGCCAGCGTCTGCCATGGGGTGGAAATCCCCGCCCGGGCCGATCGCGTCATGGGGCGGCGCATGGCGACCGTGCCCAAGTGCAAGTTCGACCTTGAGATTTGCGGAGGAACCTTCGTCGACGAACCCTGCGTAGTCGATGGCAACCTCGTCAGTGGACGCACCTTCCACGACAATGGTCACTATTTCGGAAAGTTTATCGAACTTTTGGCTGACTAGAAAGCTTCCTGTCTGCTCACTTTCGGAACCGGGAAGGAGGTTTGCCGGTCAGCCGCTTGAAAACGACTGCCATTCGCTCAGGATCGTTAAAGCCACACAGGTCCGAAATCCTCGAAATAGGATGCCCCGTTTCCATCAATAGTCTCTTCGCTTCATTTACCCTCATCTGGCAAAGCATTTCCCAAGGAGTGCAATTAAAGGATTCCTTGAACTTTCTCTCTAAACTTCGCCGGGCGATCCGCAACTGGTCACAAAGAATGCTTACCGTAATCGGCTCCTTGATTCTCTCGTTCATGAAAGACAGCGCCCTTCGCAAAGTCTTGTCCCTTACCGCCAAGTGATTGGCCGAATGGCGAAAGACGACCCCGCTTGGTTGAATCAAATGCAAGGTCCTTTTCCATCCGGATTCACCATCAAGCATCTTCTGCATTGAACTGCCGACAAACTGACCAAAGTTATCCCACGGAATGGATACGCTGGAGAGCATCGGATAAGTAAGCCCGCACACAAGAGGATCGTTATTCGCTCCGATGATCGCAACGTCGTCGGGAACTCGAATTCCAAGTTTGCCGCAGGACCCGGACAAAAAGCGTCCCAAAGGATCATGAACTGCAAAAATTCCGCACGGCTTGGGTAATTCATTGAGCCATGCGTTCATCTTCTCGCTCGGGTCATGAAAAGATTCGCTGTACCTCATCCGGGCCCCTTCGAAGTCAGATTCCGCATGGCAATAAAAAGGGATGTCACTTTTTTTAACTGCCTGCTCGAAACCTTGAATCCTTTGGTTCGAATAAGGGAGTCCGTTTCCGAGGCAGGCCAAGCTCTTGAAGCCAACCTGCAAAAGAGCATTTGCAGCTTCTCTTCCCACCGCCAAATCGTCCACGTCGACCGTCAGCGTTCCTGGGTATCTATTGTGCGTTCCGACCATCACGTGAGGGATTCTCAAGGCAAGGCCAAGCAAATCGTCCGCTTTCTCAGGCAACCATTCCGAAATTAATCCGACTGGATTGATTTCATCCAATAATTTCTCGACTTCACCGATTGGTCGGTGAACACTAAGAATACGGTAGTTGCGCTTCGGTCCGCTAAAGGCCGACAATGCAGGAGTCAATCGACGAAGAAAGACTTCCGACATGACAATGGCAATGGATTGATTCATTGGACTCGAGAAACCAAGGGACGCAAATCAACAGATTTTTTCCGCATTATACGAGTTTAAAAAATGAAGTTTGGATATATTGTTGTATGTTACTGAAGATGAAATCCCTGCTCAAATTAAAATATCTACTCCTACCTTTTGTCGTTCTTTGCAGCTCCCTCGGTGCCGAATTGCGCTTTGCCAAAATCTTCACCGATCATTGCGTATTGCAAAGGGAAATGCCAGTACCCGTCTGGGGATGGGCCCATCCTGAAGTAGAGGTGACGGTTGAGTTTTCGGGCCAAAAGAAAAAAACCACCAGCGACCTGACAGGCAAATGGATGACCAAACTCGATCCGATGAAAGCGATCGCTCAAGGACAAGAGTTGAAGGCGACTGCCGGCGGCTCTTCCGTCATCCTGAAGGATATACTAGTCGGCGAAGTCTGGTTGGCATCCGGGCAGTCCAACATGGGATTCTCCATCTCCAAGTCCACTCACGCTGAGTCGGCCCGAAGACATATCCCCCACCCAACGCTTCGTCGCTTCAAAGTCGGCCCATACGTCGCTGAGGAACCCATTGCAGACATCGGATCGAAAGATGCATATCAACATCCGGGCTGGCGAATGGGCGACGACAAACAATGGCGAGTCGTCGACAACGAAAGGTTTGGGCTCGACTGGATTAGCGCGGTTGCCGCTTGGTTTGCCCACGAGATCCGCATCTCGCAGGGTGTACCGGTGGGGATTGTCGAGTCCCATTTCGGAGGCTCAAAGCTTCATTGTTGGATGCCCCGCGAATCCTTGGAAAAGAATCCTGAATTTACCCGTGACATTATTGAGCCCTATCGGATTCAAAAGAAAAAGTGGGACGATTCATACGCCGCCTGGGAGAAAGATCCGAATCGCGATCCTAACCGACCGCCGACCGAACCATGGAAGCTATCCTGCCTTTATAATGCCATGATTTCACCCATCGCTCCGCTTGCCATGCGGGGAGTAATTTGGTACCAGGGCGAATCGAATCAAGGACGGGCCGAGGCCTATCGCAGACAGCTTCCCACTATGGTGAAGGAATGGCGCAAAACTTTTGAGCAGAATGACCTGGCCTTTCTTGCCGTGCAGCTACCCGCTTTTGGGAAAGTCCGCGATTGGCCGAGAAGTCCATGGGCAGAGATTCGCGAATCCATTGCCTTCTTGGAAAAGTCCTTACCCAATACCGCAACCGTTGTTTCGACTGATTGTGGTTTGCCCGATGAAATCCATCCGCCCCTCAAAAAACCGATTGGACAAAGACTGGCACTCGCCGCTCGGAGCAAGATTTATGGAGAAAAGGATCTAGTCCACCGAGAGCCGAGACCTGGAAAGATTATCTTTCAGGAAAAGGGGGCTTTGATTGATTTTGACCAAAACCTTTTTACCAATGATGAACAAAAGGAAGTCACGGGCTTCTCTCTGGCCGGATTGGATCAGAAATTTCATCCGGCACAGGCAAGAATCAAATCGGGAGGGAAGATATGGGTAACGTCGGAGAAGGTGAAAGAACCAGTCGCCGTTCGCTATGCCTGGCAGGATAGCCCGCTCGCCAACCTTCAAAATAAGCAGGGTATGCCTGTGGGCACCTTTCGCAGCGACATTTGGGAATTGCAGACACAGGCACGAATTACCACTCCGCTCGTTCTCAAGACAGGAGGAACCCCAGATAAGCCTGAGGTGTTTGACGGGCAGGGAATGC
>JAYOII010000231.1:0-5187 GCA_038118685.1 Opitutia bacterium | reverse complement strand
CGGAGGGCCCTTTCGCGCTTGGACGATATTCTTGGCAGTGAGACCCGAAATGCGGTAGCCAAGTACGAACTGATCGAGATCGTCCGTTCGGACAAGGACCGTGAAATCAAGTCGAACCAATCCTTGACTCAAGCAAGCGAAAGTTCAGGCCAATCCTACGCGATCGATACGGGGCGAACGAAAATCCAAGATGAAATTAAGGAAAAAGCCGCTTTGAAACTCAACGATTTCGGGATTCAACTGTTGGACCTCCGCTTCAAGCGGATCAATTACAACGAAACCGTTCGGAGGCGCATATACGAGCGAATGATCAGTGAACGTCAGCAAATCGCATCCAAATTCAGGTCTCAAGGAGCGGGTGAAGCGGCCAAGATCACGGGTAAAAAGGAAAGGGATTTGCTGAAACTTCAATCCGAGGCTTATCGAAAAGTGGAGGAAATTCAAGGAGAGGCGGATGCGAACGCGTCCGCCATTTACGCCAAGGCCTACACCAATTCCGAGGAACACCCCAAGGCTACCGAGTTTTATGAATTTACGAAAACTTTGGAAACCTACAAGAAGGTTCTTGATGCGGACGTTTCCTTGATTCTTACGACTGATTCCCCCCTGTTCAATCTGCTCAAATCCTTCGATTCCGCCACCGGGTCGAAGGAGGTTGAGAAGTAGCGGTTTTCTTTAGGATCGGGTCAGTTGCCCGAATAGCTTGTCGAACCAAGGGACTAACTTGTACTCTTTGAGTTCATCGGCTTTGACCCAGGCAAACTGATTGTGTTCCCAATCGATCTCAACCTGAGAATCGGTGGAATCGAAGAGAAACCAATACGACTCGAAAACCAGCGTCTCGGTTTCGGTGAGGTTCGGGCCATCCTGAGAAAGCAGACGAAGTGAATCCTTTGAGATACCCGTTTCTTCGGTCACTTCGCGTAATGCGGTTTCGAGCGGATCCTCTTCCTTTTCGACGTAACCCGAGACGCAGGACCAGTACCCCTGATAGCTTCCTACGCGGGAAGATCGCTCCAGGATGAGAAAGAGACCGTTTTTGCAAAGAAGGGAGCTCACGACCCGCTTTCGGGGTTTTTCCGGACGATCCGGAGTTTTCGAAGGAGGGGTTTTCATGCGTGGCAAAATTCAAGGGGTTTTCCTGCCTCGTTTCGCCCGAAGCTCCGGGTCCATCTCGAAACGTTCTTGTCCGAGGCTTTTTTTGAAAGCAAAATCGGGGGTCGACAAGACCACCTTATGCCATTTGATTTGGCACTCATGAAAGAGGAAGCTCCATGACTTGGTATTTGATCAAACTTGGTCTGACGGCGGTTGTCATCGTCCTGATTTCAGAGGTTTCCAAAAAGTTGCCTTTGCTGGGAAGCCTCATTGCATCGCTCCCTTTGATTTCGGTCCTTGGCATGATTTGGATGTATTGGGAGATCAAGGAACCCCAAGTGATGACCAAGAAAATAGCAGACCATTCCGAGGGAACTTTTTGGTACGTACTCCCATCTCTTCCGATGTTTTTGGTCATGCCTTGGATGATGAGAAAAGGCATTTCTTTTCCCATTTCCATGTTGGCCGGGATCGCCCTGACCGGAATCCTGTACTTCCTGACCACCAAGATTCTGGACAAGTTCTTCGGGATGAGCCTGTAGAGCGAACTTCAATCGACAAACCATTCGTCCGCCGGATCGAACGCAGGAACCGGAACATTGAGAATTTTGAGTTCCCCCACGGCCCGGTGCAGGTTGTTAGGTGGGATGAGGACGGAAACCCCGGGCTTGAGCGGGACTTTGTCCTTCTCGATTTCCAAATGCCCTTCTCCCTCCAAGACATAGTAAATCTCGGTCGTTTTCTTGTGGTAGTGAGGACGGCTGTCCTTCGAGATTTCAACCACGTGCATGGAGGCAACCTGATTTCCATCTTGGACGAACGCTCTTTTGGATTGTCCGCAAGGACAGGGGGTTGGCTTGATTTTGGCAAAATCCGCAACTAAATATTCTTTCCGTTCGTTCATATTGCTTATACATAATGAAAAATTGAGGACATAATACGAATGTATTTCGAATGATTGAATGAATTTTTGCGTGCGTACCAAAATATGGTTGCTTTTGGGAGCGGCAAGCGGCGCTTCTTCGGTTTTGCTTGGCGCGTACGGAGCGCATGGCCTTGAGGAAATATTCAACGACGTTCCCAGGAAACGGACGGCCTACGGCAATGCGGTGGACTATCAAATGATTCACTCTTTGCTTCTCGTTGTCTTGGGTTTGTTTGGTTCGAAAAACAAGCCGGGCGGCAAGCTTTTTTTCCTGAATGCCTCGCTTCTGTCGCTCTCCATCCTTCTTTTTTCCGGCAGCATCTACCTCTGGGTCTTCGGGGGAAGCGACTGGTTGCTCAAGTTGACCCCCGCCGGTGGAATTGGTTTTGTTTTGTCTTGGATTTTGATTGGGTTTCAAGTTCGCCCGAAGGATGAGAAATAATCATTTGGCATTGGCGAGACTTTTCGGCTACGGTATGAATCGTTTAGGTAAGATCGATTGGAGTAAACTATGAAAAATGCAATGTTGGTTTTCGTTTGGGTCTTGACGGGTTTGTCCGCCTTTTGGGGCGGTATGCGCTACGGGTCCTCCGGTTCCGAATCCCCCGAACTCACGAACCGCAAGGAACAAGCTCAAGAAGCGTCCCCTCGAAAAGCCGTTCCGACGAACAGAGTTTCCTATGCCGTGAACCGCCAAGCCGATCAACTTTCCGAGCAGGGAGAAGTCGAGCAAGGCTTCGTTCCTTATGAGGATGTGTCTCGGGAAGCGCTTACGAGCGAGGACCTTTTCGAGAGGATTCAATCGAGTAATCCCGTGGTCCGTATGCAAGCTTTCGCCGAACTTTTGCAAAACGGAGACGAAGAGTCCATTCAAGCTGCAATCGAGGCGTACAAGAAGTTGCCTGAAGGGCCTGGTCGATTCAGTGAGTTGAGAATGCTTGCTTTCAGTTGGGCTCAATCCGATCCTGCCGCCGCCATGGCGTGGACGCGTGAACTCGGTGGCTTTGAGGTAAGAATTGGTTCGGGGGCGGTGATGGATTCTTGGTCGAGGAGTGATCCGCAGGGTGCGATTGCCTGGGCGAAAGAAAATTTTGAAGGCGAGGACAATCCCTACTTCATCGGGATTGTCAGCGGAATGTCCGAGACCGACATGGTGGGGGCGACCGAATTGATGACTTCGATGCCCTATGGTCGGTCTCGAGGCCGGGCCGCTTCCATTCTTTTGGAGAGATCATGGACCGAAGGAGAAGACGTCGCCATGAGTTGGGCTGAAAATTTACCCGACGGATCCCTCAAAAACTTTGCTTATGGTGAAATTGGCAAGAAGATCGCCCGAGAAGATTTAGGTAGGGCGGTGGAATGGGTTGATGGCATGGAAGAGTCCGAGGTCAAAACTCAAGTGGGGGAAGACGTGGCGGAGCGCTGGGCGCGAGAAAACCCTGCTGAGGCAGCCGAATGGGTTGGCCGTATGCCGGAAGGGGAAACCCGATCCGAGAGCATGGAGGAAGTGGTCAGCCAATGGGCCCGCAAGGACCCGACCGCCACCGCCGAATGGCTCAATCAATTTCCCGCCGGTGAGCTCATGGATGAGCCGATTCAACGGTTCGTCAGGGAAGTCGTGCGCAAGGATCCCGAGACTGCCATGACTTGGGCGGAAGCGATTGTGGACGAACAGCGCAAGGAACGGACGGTTGCCGAAGTCAATCGGGTTGCCGAACGCATGGCCAAGCAAGCCGAGGCCTCTGAGTCGGGAGAGTCATCCGCTCCGGGTGATGGGCGCGGACCGGGAGGTCGAGGCCCCGGTGGTCGAGGCGGACCTCCTTTTGGGCAACCCCGCTGAGAAAGCTTACCTTTTGGGTGGCGAGAGAATATATCACTCGCGATATTTTTCGTTTCGGTGTTACCTGTTTGAATGAAAGTCGATTTGTCCAAGGAAGAGTACAGGGTGTTGGTCGAAGTCTTTTCTTTGGCGGGGATGGTTCTCGATGCCTATGGTCGTGGGAACGTTCCCGAAAAGAAACCGTTTTACGAATTGGAACAGAAGATCTACGCCAGTTGCGACGATTTTGGATCGGGCGATATGATACGCCGGGATCCCCATAGCAATGAACTTGCGAGAAAATGGAATGAGAAAGCCCCCGAAAAAGTTGTGCGTATTTATGACCAGTTCGTCGACGATGCGTTTTGGGAAGAACTGATTCTTCGGATGGCCGATCGCGATCTGCAGGCGGAGATGACCTTGTCGGGGGTAGGGGAAGAGGCTTTGACCGAGGGGAAATGGCAGAAGCGAAAAAACGAGTTTGAGCTTCATTACGAGAATGCATTCCGCCAATTCGGGTTGGGAGGGATTCGGCTGACCCATGACGACGAAGGCAGCAACTGAGCCTTCCTTTGAAAGAGCGACCTGCTTTCATCGTCGTCTTTTTCTTTGCTTTTTGGCAGGGGCTGTTAGAGGATTAAATCGGAATTTTAGCCTTCCCAAATGAAAAACATGCGAAGATTCTCCCTCGCCTGCGCACTAATCCTGTGCGCGGGTTCTTGTGCGTTTGGAGAAGTTGATTTCAACAGGCAAATCCGTCCCATTCTTTCCCAAAGTTGTTTTGCCTGTCATGGCTTGGATGCGCCCAAAAGCGATCTACGATTGGACTTCGCCGAATTTGCCTACAAGGGTGGGAAGTCGGGCCGGTCGGCAATCGTTCCGGGAAATCCCGGTGAGAGCGAGCTTATGCTTCGGGTCACTGCTCATGGAGAAGATCGGATGCCCTCAAAGGGCGATGCTTTGTCGGATGATCAAATTTCTCTTCTCAGGCAATGGATCAAGGAGGGCGCCCGTTACGCCAAGCATTGGGCATACGAAAAGCCCGTCCGCCCGAAAGTTCCTTCTGCTCGGAATCAGAGCTTTATCCGTAACCCGATCGATTCCTTTGTCCTGCAAAACCTCAAGGAGCGCGGGTGGACACCGAGCGAACCTGCGGACAAGGCCCGTTGGTTGCGCAGAGTCAGCCTGGGCTTGATCGGATTGCCCCCGACGGTTCGGGAAATCGATGCCTTTCTCGAAGATGATTCCCCGAACGCCCGTGAAAAGGTCGTCGACCGATTGCTTGCCTCACCCCGTTATGGAGAGCATTGGGCCAGGCAGTGGTTGGATTTGGCCCGCTATGCCG
>JAYOII010000230.1:0-5197 GCA_038118685.1 Opitutia bacterium | reverse complement strand
CCGCAATCAATCCAAGTAATGGAAAGAATAGACAAAAAGCCTTTTTACTACATTTCATTGACTGATCAAACCACACAATCCCTCCATTGTAAGTAAAAAATTTTTGTCGCGCTCAATTGCATGATTCAAATTCTTGGATTAGATGAAGCCTTCATCCAATTGAGTGTCAACGCATAGGAAAAGTCAGAGGGTGACATTCTCATTTTCCTACTTTAGAGGCATTAGCTCAATGGATCATGAGAAAAAAGTTAAGTTTGATCAATTGGACAAACTGAGGTTTGAAAAACAGCGGAAATTTCAAGGATGCACTTTCCCCCTAGGGGTAAGAGTCAATGCAGGTAACCTTAGGAACAGCTGTGATTGGATTGCCGAAAAGGCCGGGCAAATCGAAGGGCAAGCCGCCGCTCATGGAGCGGTCCTCCTGCGAGGATTGCCACTGGCGACGCCAGAGGACTTTGACGCTGCCGTGACCGCCTTCGGTCTACCCAACTTCACCTACGAGGATTCCCTCTCCAATGCGGTGCGCAAAGTCTATACCCCGCGCGTGTTCTCCGCGAACGAGGCGCCTCCCGAAACCACCATTTTTCTACACCACGAAATGGCTCAGACCCCGGTCTATCCGAGCAAGCTCTTTTTCTTCTGCCAAAAAGCGGCCGAAGAGGGAGGCTCCACCCCCCTTTGCCGCTCCGACGTGCTTTGGGAACGGATCGAGAAGGAGTTACCCGAGTTCGGCCAAAATTGTCTGACGAAAGGACTCAAGTATTCGAACGTAATGCCTGCCGAGGCGGACTTGGGTTCGGGAATGGGGCGAAGCTGGCAAAGCACCCTCAGCGTCGATTCGCATGAAGAGGCCGAAGCCCGACTCTCCAAGCTTGAGTACTCGTGGGAATGGATGGAACAGGACGAGTTACGGGTCACCTCCCCCACCCTGCCCGCGGTCCGGAAACTGAACAATGGAAAGCGCAGCTTCTTCAACCAGCTCATCGCCGCTTTCAAAGGGTGGAAGGATTCCCGAAATGAGCCGTCGAAGTCGATCACTTATGGCGATGGCTCTTCTCTCGATCCTTCGGAAATCGAACGGGTCTGCGAACTGGCGGACGGGATCACCTTTGATCTGTATTGGCAGGCTGGCGACCTCGCTCTCGTGGACAACTACCTGTGCATGCACGGACGCCGATCCTTCCAAGGAACCCGCAAGGTTCTCGCTTCCCTCGTGGCGGCATAAGTTTTGGCTTTGATCAAACCGGTTAAGCCTTATGTTTTTCGGGAAACAATTCGGTTTCCCATGCCATTACTATCCGAAAGCTCGATTTGTCAGGCTTCCAATTTTTACCTTTTCTCCTTAGTCCGTTTCCTTCCCTAATATCCAACACCTTCACGACATTCTTTTATCATGAATAAAATCTACTCTCTTTTGATCACCTTGGCTGGCCTTCTTCCCGTCCTGCATGCGGAGGAAAAGAAAAGAATGCCCAACCTGATCATTCTTTTGGCCGACGACTTGGGATACGGCGAACTTGGCTGTCAGGGAAACAAGGAAATCCCCACACCTCATATCGACGGGATCGCCAAAAAGGGCGTTCGCTTCACTCAGGGCTATGTTACCGCTCCCAACTGCAGTCCCTCCCGGGCGGGTCTGATAACCGGAAAATATGGAACTCGCTTTGGTCATGAATTTAATCCCATTGGAGCGAAAAATGAAGAACCAGGTTACGGTCTTCCCCTCTCCGAAAAGACTCTCGCCGGTTCCCTATCGATGGCCGGCTACGTAAATGGTTTGGTCGGCAAATGGCACCTGGGTGGAACGGCTCCCTATCATCCCTTTCGCCGTGGGTTCGATGAGTTTTTCGGCTTCACCCACGAGGGACATTACTTCGTTCCGGAACCATGGGATGGAACGACCACTTGGTTACGAAGGAAAGTCCTGCCGGGTGGAGGAAAAGGCATAAGACGGTTCGGAAAGGTGATCTACTCGACCCACTTGGGGAACGAACCTGATTACGATGCCAACAATCCGATCGTGAGAGGAAGCCAACCGGTTCAGGAAGAAGAATACTTTACCGATGCCATTACGCGTGAGTCCGTCGATTTCATTGGCCGTCATGCCGACAAGCCTTTCTTTTTGTTTGTTTCCTACAATGCGGTTCATAGCCCGCTACAGGCTGCTGACAAGTACATGAAAAAGTTTAAACATATCGAAGACATACAGCGACGAATCTTCGCTGCCATGTTGGTCAACCTCGATGATAGCGTTGGCGACATTTTGAAAAAGCTGGAAAAAGAAGATTTGGAAAAGGACACCCTGGTGTTCTTCCTTAGCGATAACGGAGGGCCCACCAAAGAATTAACCAGCAGCAACCTGCCATTACGGGGAGGAAAAGGACAAATGTACGAAGGTGGTATCCGTGTGCCCTTCCTTTTCCAATGGCCTGGGAAAGTGCCATCTGGAACCACTTTTGATCGTCCCGTTCTCAGCACGGATATTTTCGCAACCATCCATGCGGCCGCCGGTGCTCCCAAGCCAAAGGGTGAATACATTGAATCCTATGATCTGCTTCCCTACCTTACCGGGAAATATAAGGAAGATCCCCATGAGTGGCTTTACTGGAGACAGAGCCATAAGACGGCCTTTCGTGTGGGCGATATGAAAATAGTCCGGCATACTCCAAAAAAGTGGGAGCTCTACAACCTGGCCGAGGACCCCTCTGAAACCAGGGACTTGATCGATGAACAGCCCGAGGAATTCAAGTTGCTCCTCGAAGGATGGGAAAAAATCAACGGCAACATGGTCGAACCTCTGTTCAAGTAAGGCTGTTCAAAAACTTGAAAAGATCCGCAAGGAAAGGTAAAAATGATAGTTAAACATGTTTTGCCGAATGAGGAATTCCATGCATAGAAGACGATTTATTCAGGGAGTGGGAGGCTCCTTGCTCGCCCTGCCCTTGCTTGAGGCTCATTCCATCCCCGGAAAGGTTTCTCCACCGAAGCGCTTAACCGCAACGGGAATCTTCTATGGTTTCGTCCCCGAGAACTTTCATCCCGAGGAGACCGGAAAAAACTATGCTTCCCCTCTCCTTCTCAAACCCCTCGATCCTTTCCGCAAGGACTACACGGTTTTTTCGGGGCTCGATCACAACCTCAATGGCGGACACAACGCGACCAAGTTTTTTCTGTCCGGCATTCCCACGAACGAATCCAAGGGCTTTGCCGAGGCCAACGTATCGATCGACCAGAAAGCCGCCCAATTCGTCGGAGGCCGGACACGCTTCCCCTCGCTGGTTTTGGACTCGGGCAAGGGCAGCGAACATACCTTGTCCTGGACCCGAAACGGAAATGCCATTCAAGCGATACGCAGTTTGGAGAAGCTCTATCAAATGCTTTTCCGCAAGGACGATGGCCCCTCGCGCGATCAAGTCGAACGGGATCTGGCGGACAAACGTTCCATTTTGGATTTGACCCGCGAACAAGCTACCGGATTTCAGAAAGGACTAGGCAAGCAAGACAGGGAAAAGCTTGACCAATACTTCACCTCGGTGCGCGAACTGGAGAACCGGATCGAACAATCCAGGCTCTGGCTCGACCGTGAGAAACCGCGTACCGACTATGCCCTTCCACGCAAGGTCGATTCCCTCACCCTGCGGGAACGCACACCCTTCTTCTACGACCTGATGACCTTGGCCCTGCAAACCGATTCGACGCGGATCATTACGCTGGCCTTCACAAACCTCGGCAAGGAGAACGGAGGATTGCCGGGAGTGTCCCAAGGTTACCACACGCTCTCTCACCATGGGCAGGTCAAGGAATCGATCGCCGAGCTCTCCATCATCGAGACTTTTCACGTCACCCAATTCTCCCGCTTTCTTGGCAAGCTCAAGGAGATCGAAGAACCAGGCGGGCAGACGTTGCTCGACAACACGATGGCCCTCCTGGGTAGCGGAATGAGCAATGCAAATTCTCATAGCAACCGGGACTTGCCCATCGTTCTTGCAGGGGGCGGGTTCAAGCACGGTGAGCACAAGCACTTTGCCCGCAAAGGAAAACACTCGATACCTCTTTGCAACCTTTACCTTTCCATGCTTCAAAACTTCGGGTTGGAACTCGACCGGTTCAACACCTCGTCCGGAACCCTCACGGGATTCGAAAAATTGAGCTGACGCACGCATGCCGAGACTTTTCCCAACGCTGAGCTTTGCCCTTGCGACGTATGCTTCCGCGAGCCTTCAGGCAAAGCAGGAAGTTCTCGACGAAGGAGTTCGTCAGTTCATACAAACCTATTGCATCCAGTGCCATGGCCCGGACATGGACAAGGGCGACCGGACCTTTCACGAACTCGGGCAAAAAAAGAACGGACAATGGGTAGTCAACTTGGCCGATCCTCGGAAAGCCGATCTTCTTCAGGACGTTCTCGATCAGTTGAATCTGGGAGAGATGCCGCCCAAGAAAACGGACGTCAAGCAACCCAAGACCGCTGAGACCAAACAGGCCATCGCCTGGCTGACCAAGGTTCTGCTCGATTTTGAAGAAGAAAGGGGTCCCAAGGAAACCGTTCTCAGAAGATTGAACCGCAGGGAATACCGCAACACCATGCGCGACCTGCTCGGATTGCATGACTTGCCCTTTGACTTTACGGAAAAATTCCCGGCGGATGATAACGATCATGGCTTCACCAACGTTGGAGACTCCCTCAATCTTTCCGATCAACACCTCGATGCCTATCTCGTTACAGCCGATCGATACCTCCGCATGGCTTTTCGCTTCGATGAAAAGGCGACTTTCAAAAGCGAGGCTATCAAGCCCAAAGACTGGGGATATCCAAGCAGTCAGAAAAACACCCCTTGGATGTACAGGCTTTACAAACCGAACGAATACCTCGATTTCGCGGCAGGAAAAAAACAACTGTCAGACCATTTCGATTTGGGCACTTTCCCTCACGAATGGCATCGTCGTTCCAAAGGCATACAAGTATCCGGCTACTACAAGATCATCTTGAAGGCCGAAGCCGTGCGACGATTGACCCATCCCTACGACCCGGCGATGATCCCGACCGATTTGAGCCCTCCCATGCAACTTGCCCTTTTCGTCTCCCGGGGCAACAAGGGTCTCGCTTCCGACTCGGTGAAATCGAGGGCGAAAATCGGTCATTGGGACCTAGCCGATCATCAGGCGAAAAAATTCGAAGTCTCCGTTTGGTTGGACA
>JAYOII010000229.1:0-5289 GCA_038118685.1 Opitutia bacterium | reverse complement strand
GACAAGATCAAGAAAGCCGGTGATGCGACGGCTGGCACGGGTTCGGCCAATAGTATCGAAGAGTATTTGTTTTCGTTGGAACAAGGCTTGAGCGCCGATGCCTATTCGGGTGCCGAAGTCAATGACGTCCGGACTGTCCTTGCCAACCGGAACAAGTTTTCGAACGAAAAGGGCGAATTGCGAAAGAAGCTTTTCCTCAAGGGTCCTCCCGATATCTGGGACAAGTTGGAAAAAGGAGAGATTTCCTTGATGAGCGAAGATTCGAAAGACGAATACGATTATCTGAAAAGCATGATGGAGAGATATGAGTTGCTCAATCTTTGGTCCTATCGACTGGTTCAATGCGCTCCTCTCAAGACTGGTAGAACCGGGGTTTACAGCACAAACAAGACTCCTGTCGCCGCCTTGACTTCCTACGGAGAGGTTCAAATGGACAGGATGGAAAAGAAGTTTGACGATCAGGGACAGCCTGTTTCGAATCCAAGTGCCACGGTTACTCAAAAAGGCACCTTTCATTGGAACGGGAAGCGAGAAGGCAGAGTTTTCGAGTCCACCCATTTCAATGGCGGCGTCAAGGGCTTGATGGTCGAAAACGGCCAGCTATGTCCTGAGTCCAGGTTTCTCAGGCTTCACTTAGACCGTAGAATGGATCCGAACACCAAGACTTTGGTCGGACCGTTGATGGAAATGCTTGAGGTCGTCATCGCCGAGCAGACCATCTCTCCCCTCCTCAAGGCTTACCTGCATATGGAGATTGTCGAGCTGATGAAGAAAAAACCTGCGGCTTGGGGCGTGGCTTTGAGCGGGCAGTTGCTTCAGGATTACGAGGCCTTGCTGAGCAAGGTCAAAGTCAGGATCCGGCCAACGGATTGGATGGATAGCCAAGCTTACAAGGAATTGGCCGCAGTCTTGGCTCAATACTACGGTCAATTGGGAAAGAGGGATTATTTCCCCGAATCGCGTTTTACTTTGGATTTGCTCAGTCAGTTGCAAAAAGTTGATTTCAATTACGTTGGTTTCGTTGATTCTTCGGGTCGGCAAAAGTTTTCCTCGACCGCTCCCTCGGTTTATTGGGGCTTGGAAAAGGGCGGAGGAAGTCAGTTAGTGCAGGCATCCAACCAGGCATCGCCGAACTTTCAACCGCATACGCCTTTGATCGCTACCACGCCCACCTTGGATGCGGTTCTTGCGCAAAGCTACTCCAAGGCTAAGGTTCAGCCGGGCAAGTATGGAATCATTTCCGATATTTTGCCCATTGATTTTTCACAAGACTGATGAGTTACGTAGAAAAATACGCAGTTTCGAAGAGGGGCCAGGAGGTTGGTCCATATACGGCGACCGAAGTGATTGATCTTTTGCGCATGAAGGAATTAAGCACCATTCACAAGGTCAAGGTTGGCAAAGATTGGCTGTTGATTTCTGATTTCGTCGATCTTTTCGAAAAAGGGGAATTGCCGGAGCAGAACTTGGAAAAAACCTTTGAAGACGTGGAGGAGGAAGCCAAGGAAACGCAAACAGATGACCTTTCCGAGGAGGAAGCTCTCCCTGAGCCCGAACCGGAGCCCGAACCGGAGCCGGAGCCTATTGAGGTTCCGTCGCCCGGAGCCGCTACCGAAATTCACGTAAACCGGTCGGGTACCCAGTTTGGCCCCTACCTCTTCAAGGAGCTCAAAGACTACCTGAAGGCAGGTAATCTCAGGTTCAGCGATATGGTCTGGTTCGAAGGCGTCTCGGATTGGGTGCCTCTTTCTCGGATTCCGGGGGTTGCCGATGGGATTGATTCACTCGGTTCCGCGGCGCCTCCTCCTCCAAAGCCACCTCCGGCTCCCGCCGCTCCGGCGGCTCCTCCTCCCATGAAACAAGCCGTGCCGGCCAAACCTGCGACAGAATCATTCGAGGATAGCGATGAGGTTGCCGACGAAGAGGATCCACAACCCGATGACCCCAATGACGAACCAATGGCTTCCCTGACCAACGGCTTGGCCTCTCATGGAGCCAGGATTTTAGCCGGGCTAGTCGATGGAGCGATTGTTTTTGGCGTTCTTGGCCTTTTGGTTGGTCTGGTGGGTTTGATAACCGGAGACTGGGGTTTGTTGTTGTTGCTTAGCTTTTTGATCGGATACTTTGTTCTCGGTTGGCTGTACTTTGGCTTGACCGAATCGTCCAAGGCGGGCGGAGGGATTGGGAAGCGAATGACCAAAATCAAGGTGGTCAAGGCATCGGATGGTTCTGTACCAGGTTTTCCCTTGGTCACCATGAGGACCCTTTTGAAGCTCTTGTGCATGCCTTTTGCCCTTGTCGCCCTGCTTACTCCCCGCCGGCAGGGTTTGCACGACTTGGCATGCGGGACGATTGTCCGATCGGGCGAGGAATTCGACTTCGAGGAAGATTTGACCCAGTAGAAACAAAACAACTTAAGGAAAGGTTAAGATTATGGACGGAGGAGTAGGATTCGACGAACCGGAATTAAGCTGGTCGACTCAAGATATCGAGCAAAAGATCGGCTTTAGCGGTGGACGTTATACCGATACCAACGCCTTTTTTACTTTTCTCGTTGGCTTGATCATGGCGACTTTGTTCTTTCTGGTTTTGGAGTTTCTGATCGGGGACTCAGGCACTGCCGCGGAGTGGAATGAGAACAACAAGGAAATGGTTTCGGTCGTGCAGGAGGACGGATCAACGATTCAGGAAGAGCAAGTTAAGCCGATCCCCATTCACAAAGCCTTTGCGGACAAATTCATCAACCGTGGTATCGGCGGTTACTTGATGGGGGCCGGAATAACCCTGCTGTTCTTTTGGGCTGTGACTATTTTGTTCATCAAGGGAAGAAAGGTGAGTTTTCAGCGCAAAATTTTAGCCCTGAACCTGATTCCTCAGGATCCGAATTTCTTTCTCAATAACGCAACCGCACGGGACGCGCTATTGAGAATCAGGGGGCAGGTCGACGATCCCAAGCATTTCCTCCTCCTGAACCGGATCGACGTCGCGCTTTCCAACCTGCAGAACATTGGTGAGATCAGCGAGGTGGCAAGTTTGACCAACGCTCAGGCCTCCATTGACGAGGATCAAGTTTCAGCCAGTTACAGCCTGATCAACGGATTCAACTGGGCGATTCCGGTTCTCGGGTTTATCGGAACGGTATTGGGCTTGGGCGCTGCGATCGGGGAATTCGGCGTGACCATTCAGTTGGCCGACGACGTCGACAAACTTAAGAATTCTCTTACGGACGTAACGGGAGGCTTGTCGACGGCTTTCGACACGACCTTGCTTGGTCTAGTGGCTTCGATCGTGGTCCAAATGCTCATGACTTTCCGCAAACGACAAGAATTTCTTCTTTTGGACGAGTGCAACGAATATTGCCAAACTTACGTTCTTGCCAAATTGAAGCTGGAGAAAAGCGGCAGGGGAAGGGGATAATGCTTCCCGGCGTGGATTTCGGCATGATGAACTAAATGCATAGATAGGTATTTATTGCAAAAACACCTTTTATGCCTTATTGGTATTACCATGCTTACGGTTGCTAAAATTGCTTGCCAAGGAAGTCATCCCTTCTTTTCGGTTCTCTAATAGGGTGGGAGATGGGTAGAAGTAGCCGAAACAGTGAGGAGAAGGTAAGTTTCTTTGCCTTTCAAGACATCATCACCGCTGTGATTGGAATTCTGGTTCTTATTGCCTTGATTCTTGCTTTGCAAGTGAACCCGAAGAGAGAGAAGGAAGGGGATAACCCCGGAAACAATACGGCTCCGGTCGAATTAATCGAGGGTCAAAATGATGGAGGTGGCAACGCCACCATCGTGGTGGCCAGTGAATTCAATGCCTCCGAAGTGATTGAGGAAATCGCCCAACTGCACCAGGAAATCTCGGACGAAAAACGCGAATTTTTGGTCAAGCGCGAGGAAAAGAACAGCGAGATCGAGCAATTGCTCGAGGAGTTGAAGCGAGTGAACATGGAGCTGCAAATCTTCAAGAAAAAGCTGGGGATCGTCGATTCCAACGAATCCAAGGACATGAACAAAGCCCTGAAAGATCTTCAGCTTATTTTGGATTTGGCGAAGGTTCAACAAAAGGAGCTCGATGAGAAAAAGAAAGGGCTGGAGGATCAGATCAATGCCCGAATTCTAAGAGAAGTCGCGGATATGAGCGAGCTTGAGCTTCAGCAACTTGATTCTCAGCTTAATTCTCAAGTCGAGCAACTCACCGACCAGATCGAAAACGAGGTAAGGGTCATTCCCAAGGAGAACGCAGTAGGGGAAAAACCGGTCCTCGTCATCTTGGGGGGCAACGAATTCACAATTGGTATTTTCAATGGAGAACAACGTACCGTTCAGGTTACGCCGGCCACTTATTACCAACAACTGGGCGGCGCCTTGAACTCTTATGACAGAAAAAGGAATTTCTTCGTATTCTTTTTCCGCCCATCGGCTTGCCGGACGGAAGTTACCAACGTCCCGGGCAGGAACGGGACGATCAACAAGAACCTCTTTTCCCTTCTTTGTGATCCCAAGAATAACCTGACTCGAATGCTTGGATTCAAATACGGGTTCGAGCCCATCCATGAGGAAGCGGCCGTCTTGTTCACCGACAAGACCCCCGACGTATTCGAAGACCTGTTCATGACCCCTTGATAGACATTTAAAACATGGCAAGAGAAGAAGAAGAAGGCGGAAGCTTGGACATGTTGTTGGATACCCTGTGTAATACTTTCGGGGGTATTATCCTGATCGCTCTCCTGCTTGCCCTCAGCGTAAACAAGAAAAGCGTCGAACTGCATGACAAATTGGTCAAGACCGATGACAACAAATCCGAGTTGATCCGAGAGAGGGAACAACTGAAGAATTCGCTTCTCGACTTGCAAGACGAACAGGCTGTGGTTTTGGAGGACTTGGAGGACGAGGCTGACCGGATGAGGGAGGAGATCGAGGACACCAAGGACAACTTGGACGACTTGAACAGTGATGCTTCGGCAGCCGAGATCTTGGCCAAAAGGGAGAAGGAAAAGCTCGAAAACCTCAAGGAACTTGAGCTCAAAGAGGAGGAAGAAAGGCTTAGTTTGGAGGAGGAAGTGGCTCGGCTTGAAACGATTCTCGAGCATCAGGAACTGTCCCAGGAACTCAAGAAAAAGCCCTACCGCAAGGTCAGTCTTCCTCAGCAAAAAGATACCAGGAAAAAGCCACTCCCCGTCATTGTCGCTCACGGCAAAATGTATCCCATGGTTCGTTTTGGCATTGGGAAAGTGGCCAAGAACGAGGATGGGTTGACTTGGAACCAGACTCCTGATGAGCGTTTCCG
>JAYOII010000228.1:0-5295 GCA_038118685.1 Opitutia bacterium | reverse complement strand
TGGAGTGCGTAAACTTCCGAGCCTGCTTTATATAAACGAAAAATTTTATCCACTACGAGTAGAACGCCCGGCCCCTTGTCGGCACGAAAGTATTCGGCCATCGACAGACCGGAAAGAGCGACTCTCATGCGTGCTCCGGGGGGCTCGTTCATTTGACCGTAAACGAGTGCCACTTTGGACTTTGAAATGTCTTCCTGATTGATAACGCCCGCTTCGGACATTTCCTGATAAAGATCGTTTCCTTCCCGGGAACGCTCCCCTACCCCGGCAAAAACCGAATAACCTCCGTGTGCCTTGGCGATGTTGTTGATCAATTCCATGATGACAACGGTCTTGCCAACTCCAGCTCCTCCGAATGCCCCGACCTTTCCTCCTTTGATGAAGGGACAAATCAAGTCGATCACTTTGATGCCGGTTTCGAGAATGTTGGCTTCGGTGTCCTGCTCGAGGAGCGTCGGAGCCTGCCGGTGAATGGGTCGGGTTTCCTCGTTCCCGCATGGTCCCAAGTTATCTACGGTGTCACCCGTGACGTTAAAGATACGTCCCAACACTTTCTCGCCGACTGGCACTGAAATTGGTGCTCCCGTATTTATGACTTCAGTACCCCGAACAAGGCCTTCGGAGGAAGACATGGCCACTGTTCTTACGCGGTTGTCGCCAAGGTGTTGCTGCGTTTCCAAAACAAGCTTCTTGTCTTGCTCGGAATCTGTGGTCTTGTAGGTGACCTCAAGAGCGTCGTAGATCTCAGGGGTGGAACCCGGAGGAAACTCTGCGTCCACGACGGCGCCAATGACTTGTACGATTTTACCGACTTTAGAATTTTCGTTTTCCATGATGAAAGGTTTGGGGGAATCTATTCGGCGAAGGCGGCTGCCGAGATTTCTAGAATTTCCTGAGTGATGGCCGCTTGTCTGGCCCGGTTGTATTGAAGGGTTAGGTCATCGATCAAGTTTCCTGCATTGTCGGTAGCCGTTTTCATGGCTACCATGCGGGCACTGTGCTCGGAGGCGACCGACTCAAGGACCAACTGGAAGATTTCCTGCTTCAGGTAGAGGCTAGCCACCTCCGATAAAACGGCATCCCTGTCTTCGAAAAGAATTTCACGAGTATCTTTGGGGGCGGCATGATCCCCCACCCCGAATCTCTCGTGTAATTTCTCGGTCATTGAGTCCAGGTCATTGAGTGGAAAAAGCCTGATCAGTTCTGGTTCTTGGCGAAGGGTATTGATAAAACTAGTGTAAAGCACCTCGATGGTGTCAATTCTACCTTCCTCATAGCTGTTGAGAAGAAACTCGACGATGTTTCGGATGTCGGAGAAGGTGGGTTTGTCGGGGAGCGTGAAGTCGGCAAGCAAGTCCTTTCGCGCCCTCGAAAGATATTGGGATGCCCGTTTTCCAAGTGATACGAATTTAGCGGAATCTTCTACGTCGTTGAGAACCCTGAAGAGATTTGAATTAAGCGCCCCGCACAATCCTTTGTCTGTCCCAATGACAAGGATGCCGCGATGTTTTACCGGGCGCTGTATAAAATAGGATTGTGTAAGTTCTTCGAACTCATCGGCGATGGAGACGATCATGTCGGCAAGAAGGAGTGCGTATGGCCTGCCTGCTTTGGCGCTCTCTTGTGCCTTCTTCATTTTGGATGTCGCCACCATCTGCATGGCACGGGTTATCTGACGGGTATTTTTTACGCCTTTTATCCTTATTCGGATGTCTCTGGTGTTTGCCATTTTTCTTGAGAGAGAATCTTAGAAATCAAGCAAAGGTCGCCTTCCAACTCTCAATGGACGATTGGAGTTTGCGTTCGGTTTCTTCCTCAAGTTTGCCACTTTTGTAAATCTCATCGCAGGCTTCCTTGCCCTGAGTGGCTAGAAATTCCTTGAGGCTTTCGACAGCTTCGGAAATCTTGTTGACGGGAATGCTGTCGAAAAAGTCATTCTGCATGGCCCACATGACGGCTGTCTGTACTTCAACTGGAACAGGATTGTAGGCTCCCTGCTTGAACATTTCGACGATTCGGGCGCCACGGTCAAGTCGGGCTTTGGTGGAAGCGTCCAAATCGGATTCGAATTGGGAGAAAGCAGCAAGCTCACGGAATTGAGCAAGTTCGAGTTTTACCTTCCCTGCAACCTTTTTGTACGCCTTGATCTGGGCGGCGGAACCGACGCGTGACACGGAAAGTCCGACTGAAACAGCAGGTCTTACACCTTTGTTGAAAAGGTCTGTCTCGAGGAAAATTTGACCATCGGTAATGGAAATAACGTTGGTCGGAATATATCCGGAAACATCCCCCATTTGAGTTTCAATAATGGGAAGAGCGGTCAAGGAACCGTTCCCACTGTCCTCGTTAAGACGGGCGGATCGCTCCAATAGACGGGAATGCAGGTAAAAAACGTCACCTGGATAGGCCTCGCGACCGGAAGGCCTTTTGAGGATTAGGGAAATCTGGCGGTAGGCAACGGCATGCTTGGAGAGATCATCGTAGACGATGAGAGCATCCTTGCCGTTTTGCATGAACCATTCCCCGATGGCGCAACCGGCATAGGGGGCTAGGTATTGGTTGGCGGGGTTGTCGGCGGCGGGCGCCGAAACAATGGTAACGTAGTCGATGGCACCCGTTTCCTCCAGAACCTTGATGGTACGGGCAATGTTTGAATTTTTTTGACCGACTGCGACGTAAATGCAATAAACGGGTCTAAAGTCCGGATCCCCGGATTTTTCACCTTGTTTATTGATTTTGGCTTGGTTGATTATGGTGTCGATTGCAATGGTCGTTTTCCCAGTAGAACGGTCTCCGATGATAAGTTCTCGCTGACCTCTCCCGATTGGAATCATTGAATCCACAGCCATGATTCCTGTTTGAAGCGGTTGATCCACTGATTTACGAGGAATAATACCTGGAGCAATTCTTTCTACGGGGAACTCCTCGCTCGAATTGATCTTTCCTTTTCCGTCAATGGGTCTTCCAACCGCGTCCACGACTCTGCCGAGCATTTCCATTCCCACTGGAACGGAAAGCAACTTTCCCGTAGTCTTGGCTTCGTCGCCTTCCTTGAGCGAACTCGTGTCACCTAGAATGACGCACCCGACCGTATCTTCTTCAAGGTTTAGTGCAATCCCCAGCACATTGTTAGGAAATTCAACCATTTCGTTGAACATCACTTTGGAAAGCCCTTCCACTTTGGCTACGCCATCAGCTAGTGCCGTAATCGTTCCGACATTGGTCTTGGTTGGATCAGTGGAGAGACTCTCGATCTCTTCGCGGATTAAATCTGTTATGGAACTCATTGAATGTAAGTAGTTAAGAAAGAGATTTGCGTAGGTTTATCAATCGTTGGCCGATCGAATCCTCGTAGACGTCGTCTCCGACTCTGAGTTTGTATCCGGCGATCAAATTCGGGTTTTGAGACCTTTCGATAGAGAAGTTGCTTCCTTCGGAATCGTTGACTTTTGCGGAGAGTGTTTGATTCACTTGATCGTCGACGCCAGCGGGGACTTCAAGGCCACACTGAAAGCTCGGCAGGTATCTGCGAGTAGCCGTGAGATAATGTTGAAGAATTTCACGATGATTGGAGGGAGGGTTTTCCCTGAGTGAAGCAAGAACAGACTGAACTTTTTCCTTGTTTACCCTACCCTCTTCGTCAAGAGACAACGAAAGCAACTTGTTGGCTACTTTTTTGTTTTTTGAATTTGTCGCCATCGAACTGATTCGGGTCAATCGGAAACCTTGAGTTCCTCCGCCGCGGCGTTGGAGAATCGAGACTTCTCTTCGTCGTTGAGTTCCTTTTGCAGAACTTTTCCGGTAGTAAGAACGACGAGGGAGGAGATTTCTTCTTTGGCTTCGTTTAGAATTTGTTCTTTTTCGATGGCCATGGATTCCCTTGCCTTGGAAATGATTTCCTCGGCTTGATTACGAGCATCCTCCTTCTGAGCTTCGACGTAAGACTTGGCTTGTTCTTTAGCGCCTGAAACCGTTTTTTTAGCTTCCAGGGAGGCTTCGGTTAAGGTTTCTTCACGGCGTTTCTGAGCGTCTTCAAGCTCAAGCTTGATTTTCTCAGCGTGTTTAAGTGAATCGGAGATTTGTTTTTCTCTTTCTTGGATCGTTGACAGAATGCCTTTAAAGCCAAATTTATAAATTATGCCTGCGCAAAGAACGAAGTTAACAGCTTGGGCTATGAGTAAATTGGAATCAACGCCGAACTCTTGGGCGATTGATTGCCCTTTGTCCAAAACGCTTTGGGCACTGGCTAGGTAAGAAATCATTTGGGCTTTGTTGTCGGGTCGTTGTGTTGCCGTTCAATACGGAACACCCTTCTTAAAGAAATAGAGAGTAGAAAGCGACAGCTTCGGCAAGAGCCATTCCGATGATGGATTGAACGAGAATTGGCGTGGAAGCGTCCGGGTTGCGTCCGACTGCTTCTGCACCCTTCATGCCTACCATGCCAACGGCGATCGCAGCACCCAAGCATCCGAGTCCAGCTTGAATACTGCCGGTGATACCTTTTGCCTGCTCAACTGCTTGAGTTGCGTTACCTTCAGCCAATAAAGTGGCGTTTGCGTCTGCGAGTATTTCTATCATTTGAATTTTGTATTTTTAGTTAACGGTTGGTTGCGATCGCCCACAATCAAAGCATGGTCACAATCGTAAAGTTAATGAGCCTCTTCATCGCCATGATTACATATAAGGCCGATATAAACAGCGACAAGTAGCATGAATACGAGGGCCTGAACAAGGGCGATCAAAACCTCCATGAAATAAAAAGGAAGGGGTACGATCCAAGCTAACCCAAATTTGTCTCCAAGTACAAACATGCTGTGAAGAAGGCTTTCTCCCCCGAATATGTTTCCAAAGAGTCTGAAGGTCAGGGAAACTGGTCTGAAGATTATGGAAAGGATTTCAATGATTCCAACTGCCAGAAACAAGGGTACCAAGCAGTAATATATGATAGCACCGACGTCTTTCTTTTCTGCTTTGACGCCGAATAGATCATGCCAAATAACTTTTGGTCCTGCGTAGGCGAAGATGTAATAAAACCAAAAAAACATGGACACCAAGGCCAAGGCCAAGGTCATGTTCAAATCAGCGTTTGCAGGTCGGATTAGTGGTTTGGATATCAAAAAATGACCATCCTGTACGGATCCCCACCCAACGGTTCCAACTCCAGGCATAAGACCGCTGATGTTATGGATGAAGATGAAAAAGAAAAGGCCGGTCAAGAGCCAAAAGGATGGAAAGAACGCCTTTTTTCCAACTATGGGTTGCAAGATGGAGCGAAGAGCACCAATGATCGACTCA
>JAYOII010000227.1:0-5341 GCA_038118685.1 Opitutia bacterium | reverse complement strand
CCGCTTGGCCAAGGAAGGCATGCGCTTCACCAATGGTTACGCCGCTTGCGCCGTTTGCTCCCCCACCCGGGCCGCCGTTCAGACCGGACGCTATCCTCATCGTCTTGGGGTGACCGATTGGATACGCTCTCTTTTTCAACGGGGAGGACTGGGTACGCCGGAGAAAAACCCGACCGAATACGTCGGGGGCAAGAACCGCAAGCTCCTCTGCCCGCCCAATCCGTATTGGATGGACAGTTCGGAAATCACCCTTGCGGAGAATTTGCGCAAAAGTGGCTACAAGACCGCCTACGTTGGGAAATGGCACCTGGGCGACGAAGCCTGGTATCCGGAAAAGCAGGGATATCATGAAAACTTCGGCGGCTGCGACTATGGTCAACCCCCCTCGTTTTTCGATCCCTACAACAACCCCAAGCACCGTCACCCCACGATTCGGGCGGGCATCCACAAATTGCCCGGAAGAAAGCCCGGAGAATACCTGACCCATCGCGAGGCGGATGAGGCGGTCAAACTGATCCGCAAGTGGAAAGACCGACCCTTTTTTATCCAAGTTTCTCATTATGCGGTTCACACACCGATTCAGGCCATTCAGGAAGTGGCCGACAAATACAAGTTCAAGGAAGGGATGTCGGAGACCAACCGGAAATATGCGGCAATGGTCGAGTCGATCGATGATTGTATGCGCGACATGTTGTCGGAATTGAAGAAGCATGGAATTGACGAGAACACCCTGATTATTTTCACCAGTGACAACGGAGGGCTTGACCGGAACGGAAACCCGACCGACAACGCCCCCCTGCGCAGTGGAAAAGGATACTGCTACGAGGGCGGCATCCGAGTGCCTTTCCTTGTCCGTTGGCCGGCCAAAGTACCAGCAGGCAAGACTTCCGACTTTCCGGTTTCCTCGATCGATCTGTTTCCCACGATCATGGAAGCAACGGGTACGAAGCTTCCCAAGGATCGTCCGATCGACGGACTGTCCCTGGGCAAACACTTGGAAAGCGGAGGAAAGAAAAGCCCGAACCGGGAAACCTTGATCTGGCATTTCCCTCACTATCGTCATGCCCCGGGCCCCTATTCCATTATCCGCAAGGGTGATTTCAAACTGATCAAGTTTTGGGAAGGGATTTACGAATTGTACGACTTGGACAAGGACTTGGGAGAAACCAAAAACTTGGCCGAGAGCATGCCGGAAAAAGTCCGCGAATTGGATGCCGCTCTACTCAAACGCCTCAAAGCAGATGGGGCAAAACTCCCCAAGCCCAACCCCGAATATTCGGGAAAGTAGGCGCCCTCCACCCAAAAAAGAAGCGACACTCCCATTCCTTTGACCATGAAGTTCATTGCCTTGCTGCTCCTCCTTCCGGCTCTCCCTCTCTTCTCAAAAATTGATTTCAACCGCGAGATCAGGCCGATCCTGTCGGACAAGTGCTTCAAGTGCCATGGTCCGGATGCAAAAAATCAGAAATCTGACTTCCGCCTGGATTCTTTCGAACAGGCAACGAAAGACCATAAGGGCATGGTCGGGCTGACGCCGGGAAGCTTGGAGGATTCTGAGATTCACTGGCGCATTCGGACCGACGAGGCCGAGGAGTTGATGCCCCCGCCGGAATCCAAGCTTCCGCTTACGGAGCAGGAGAAGGATTTGCTCGACCGCTGGATCAAAGAAGGTGGGAAATACGACACGCACTGGGCCTTCGGACTTCTGCCGGAGTCCGTGGAAGTTCCCTCGTCCAAGCACCCCAGCCCGCGCAATGAAATCGATCATTTTATAGCCCGAGCCCTCGACTCTTCACCGCTCGAACCAAGCCCCGAGGCGGACAAAATCAGCTGGCTGCGCCGGACGACCTTCGACCTCACGGGTCTCCCCCCCACCATCGATCAGGTCGATGCCTTCATGGCCGATACCTCCGAAGATGCCTATGGGAAAGTCGTCGACCGGCTGATGGATTCCGATGAGTATGCCGAGCGTATGACCTCGGAGTGGCTCGACGTGGCGCGCTACTCCGATACCTACGGGTACCAGGTCGACCGCAACCGAAACGTCTGGCCTTGGAGGGATTGGGTCATTCAATCCTTCCGCAAGAACCAGCCCTACGACCGCTTCGTCACCGAGCAAGTCGCCGGAGACCTCATTCCAAACGCTACCCGGGACCAGATTCTCGCCACCTGCTTCAACCGTTTGCACCCCCAAAAAGTCGAAGGGGGAAGCGTGCCGGAAGAATTCCGCATCGAGTACGTGACCGACCGGGTGCATACCTTCGGCACGGCCTTTCTCGGTCTGACCTTGGAATGCACCCGTTGCCACGACCACAAGTACGACCCCGTGACCCAAAAGGACTATTTCTCCCTTTCCGCCTTTTTCAACAATATCGACGAGGCTGGGCTTTATTCTTATTTCACCGGATCCGTACCCACCCCCACACTCGAACTCGGGGATTTGCCGAGCGACGAGAAGATCAGGCAAGCGGAAGCAAAACTCGTTTCAGTCTGCGAATCCGAAGAAACGAATAGGGCTTTCCGCGACTGGACGCGCTCCATCGAAGAGGAAAGAATCGGGCGGGCCGTCTTCTTTTCACAAAAAGCTCTCGCAACGGAAAAGCCAAAGAAGAACCGTAACCCGGGCGAACTCAAGCCTTCGCTCTGGCTCGATGCGAGCGGGCTTGATTCTTCCGCTGAAACATGGAACGACCTGAGCGGAAGAAAGAACCATGCAAAGAGGCACGGCGCCCCAAAGCTCATCCCCCACAAAGCGAGCGGCCTGAAGGTAATGAAATACGACCCGGGAAAGGACGACTACCACGAATGGAAGGAGATCGCGGACATAAGGAGTGTTTTTTGGGTCATGAGCAAAAAAGCGGGCAATCACGGCTCGCCCTTGAGTCATCCTTCCTTTCATCACTTTTATTCCAACGGATCGAAGTTCTGGCACCCTCAGCACACTCATGAAAACATTAGGAAGGGAAAACTTAGGATCAACGGTACCCCAGGGGAAGAATCGTCGCTCTACCCCAACCAACTGGCCGTGGTTTCCCTCGTCACGTCGGGCAAGGTTACGGCAAGCAGGATCGGAAAGGATCGCGGATTCGGAGGGAACCACAATTGGGATGGTGAAATCGGGGAGCTCTTAATTTACGACCGAGAATTGTCCGTTGAAGAGGTTGAACAGATCGAGAATTTCCTCATCGGCAAATGGAACATCCAACGCAAACCCCAAAACGAGTGGGGCGCTCCTCTCGCTTACCTCTCGTTCGACGAACGGGAAGGAAACCGGTACCCCAACGAAGCCAACCCCGCAAAGGCCGCCAACACCAACGCAAACAACAAGGAAGTGGAAGGGAAGCTCGGAAAAGGGATTCAATTCACAGGCGACGACGTCCTGAATTTCCCATCCGGATTCGGCGACTTCAACCGTCACCAATCCTTCAGCATGGCTTTCTGGGCAAAGCCGACCCAATTGCTCGACCGGGCGGTCATCGCCCGCCGCTCCAAGGCGTGGACCGATGCCGCCAGCCGGGGGTACGAGGTCTTGATCGAGGACGGCAGGCTTTCCCCGGCCCTCATCCACTTTTGGCCGGGCAACGCCATTCGCATCCGCTCCCAAAACCGCCTCGCCCTCAACGAATGGACCCATGTCGGGCTTACTTACGACGGTTCGAGCAGGGCGAAGGGGTTGAAACTTTATGAAAACGGAAAGGCCGCCAAAGTCGACGTGATCAAGGATCACCTGACGCGCGAAATCACCGGGGGAGGCGATCCATTTCTCGGCTTTGCCCAGAGGATGCGCGACCGCGGTTTCAAGAACGGGATGCTCGACGAGTTCTATCTGTTCGACCGGGTCATCACCCCTTCCGAGATCTCAAGCCTCGCCGGACTTGCCGAAGAAAGTGGAGAAGACATAAGGAAATCGATCTTCCTGCAAGCCGTCTACGATCCCGCCGTATCCGCCCGACGAAGTCTCTACAACGAGAGAAAGAGCTTCGGGAATCAACGCCAAAGGCTCACCGAGATCATGGTGATGAAGGAAATGCCAGGCTTGCGCGAAACGCATGTCCTTGAACGAGGACTCTACTCGGAACGGGGCGAAGTCGTGAAGAGAGCGACGCCTCAAGTTCTTCCTCCCCTCCCCGAGGGCGCCCCGAAAAACCGGCTCGGCTTGGCCAAGTGGCTGACCTCACCGGACCACCCTCTTTTGGCCCGCGTAACGGTGAACCGCTACTGGCAAATGATCTTTGGGCGCGGACTGGTTTCCACCTCCGAGGATTTCGGAATGCAGGGCAAGTCACCGACCCATCCCCGGCTCTTGGATTGGTTGGCCCGCGACTTCGTGAACTCGGGATGGGACTTGCGCCGTTTGCTCAAGTCCATGGTCCTCTCTCATACCTACCGGCAGGAAAGCCGGATCCTCCCGGAAGCCAAGGAAGAAGATCCCGAAAACTTTCTCCTCAGCCGGGCGCCTGCCTACCGTCTGCCTGCGGAAATGATTCGCGATGGCCTTTTGGCTCAGTCCGGTCTCCTTCACAAAAAAGTCGGTGGGGCGGGAGCTCGCCCCTACGACCTCAAGGTTTCGTTCAAGCCCATCAACCCGGACGGGGCTCCCAACGTCTACCGCCGTAGCCTCTATACTTTTTGGAAACGGACCGGCCCAGCCCCCGTCATGATGGCCTTGGACGCCTCCAAGCGCGATGTCTGCACGGTCCGCCGGGAACGGACCGACTCAGCCTCTCAAGCCCTCATCCTGCTCAACGGCACGCAGTTTGTCGAAGCGGCCCGGGCCACCGCGGACAAGCTCATTGAAAAGCACGGGGAAGAGGATCCAGACAAGTTGGCGACCGAGGCTTTTCGTCAGTTGACAAGCAGGCATCCGGACAAAAGGGAAACCGCTATCCTGCTGCGCCTCTTGCGCGACCAAAGAGAGTTCTTCCAGGACGAAAAGGAAACGAAGAAGTTTCTGGAGGTCGGCTACTACCGGGCCAAAACCAAGAACCACGCTTTGCTTGCCGCCGTGACCAATTTCGTTTCCACCCTCATGAATTTCGACGAAACCCTCTCCAAACGATAAGGATGACCATGTACCCCACTACCCTCTGCACCGGAAAGGAACCCTCCCTAGGCATGCCCCGCCGCAATTTCCTCCAGCGATTTGGGGGAGGACTCGGCGGTCTGGCCTTGGCCAACATGCTCCACGCCGAATCCGGAAAAGGACTGCACCATCTAGCCAAGGCCAAACGGGTGATTTATCTCTTCCAGTCAGGCGGCCCCTCTCAGATCGATCTTTTCGACTACCAGCCCCGCTTGAACAAGGAGACCGGCAAGGAGTTGCCCGACTCCGTACGCAAGG
>JAYOII010000226.1:0-5353 GCA_038118685.1 Opitutia bacterium | reverse complement strand
TCTATCGGCCGGTGGGACGGAAGGGAAAAAGACCGGGTATTCTTTGTCCGCATGGACATGCCCGTGGGCCGTCCGGAGGAAGGTTGCGTCCGGATCAGCAAAACCGCTGCGCCACCTTGGCCCGGATGGGGGCGATTGTCTTTTCCTACGATATGGTCGGGTTCGGGGATTCGGGACACTTGGGCTGGAATCACAAGCATCCTCAAGTCCTTACTCTGCAGACCTGGAGCAGTATCCGGGCGGTGGATTTTTTGGAATCCCTGCCCGAAATCGACGAGAGCCGCATCGGGGTGACGGGCTGTTCGGGAGGTGGGACCCAAACCTTTTTGCTCTCCGCGTTGGACGAACGGGTGGCGGTCAGCGTGCCGGTGGTCATGGTATCGGCTCATTTCTTCGGGGGGTGCCCGTGCGAAAGCGGAATGCCCATCCACAAGACTTCAAAACTGGAGACCAACAATGCCGAGATTGCCGCTTTGGCCGCACCCCGTCCCTTGAAATTAATTTCCGTAGGTGGCGATTGGACCAAGAATACGCCGAAGGTCGAATATCCCTACGCTCAATCGGTGTACAAGTATTTCGGGGCCCTTGACCAAGTCGAGAACACCCATTTCCCAAGGGAGAAGCACGGCTACGAGTACGTCAAGCGACAGGCCATGTATCCTTTCATGGTCAAGCATCTCGGACTGAATGCAAAGGGGGTGCTTGATTCCAAGACCGGAAAATTCGACGAAGCCTCCAACACCATTGAGAAGGTCGAGACCATGAGAACCTTCGATCGCATGGCCGACATGCCCAAACACGCCCTCAAGCCGGGCTCGATGATTTCCTTCCAATAGGCGCGATGATGGGATCCAAGCGATTCCGAATCTCGGGTCCTACCTTGGGATTATTCCGAGGAAAGGGTGCTGTCGTCCTTGGGTGGGTTGCGTCCGATCATGGGGTATTGCTCCAGATCGACGACTTGCCCGCTGACGGGTCCCGAATCGGGGGTTAGGAAGTGAACCACGGTAGTGGCGATTTCGCTAGGCCAAAAAATTCTTCCGGCCGGGGCAAATTTCCTGGGCAAATCGGCATACCAGTCCTCCTTGAGGCCATGCTTCTGCTTTCGTTTGGCTTCGTTTTCGGTCAGCACCCAGCCGGGGTTGACTTGATTGACGCGCACCCCTTGTTCTTGCATGAGGGCGTCTCCGAGGTTGCGGGTAAGGGTCATGAGGGCACCCTTGGAGGCGGAATAGGCAAGGAGAGTCGGTTCCCCGCAATGGGCGTTCACGCTGCCTATGTTGACTATGCTTCCGGACGACTTGCTGAGTTCCGGAAGAGCGGCCTGAATCAGGGCCAGGGGGGCAACGGTGTTGACCTCGAGAACTCTTCTGAAATAGTCCCGGTCGGTCGAGCCGACGTCGGACCAGGTAACGAATGCGGCGTTGTTGACCACTCCGTCCACCTTTCCGAAAGTATCCTTGGCCAAAGCGACCAGTTCCTCCGGGCATCCGTCCTCGGTCAGGTCACGAACGAGAGAGACGGCATGGTCGGGGCCGAGTTCGTTGACCGTTTCCTCCGCGAGGTCAGCTTCGAGGCCATTGACCACGACCTTGGCTCCTTCTTCCACGCACAGCTTGGCGATCGCTTTGCCAATTCCCGTGGCGCTACCGGTGACGATGATGGTCTTGTCCTTGAGTCTCATGATTTGATGGAGTTTGCCGTTTTGTTCTTTGCTTGTCAGTGAGAACTTCAAATTTGAACGGTTTTATTTGCTTATGCCGGTCAAAAACCAAGAGCTCGATTTTCGGAATGGCACAGGGACCTTTCACAATTGGAATAATTTGAATTATGGTATCGTTCGTTGTTTGGAAATGAGAAAAGGAAACAGACTGGCGAGATAGGCAACGAGATGAACCGTGCCATACAACCAGATGAAAAACAAGTCCGGGGTATCGAGTTTGATGATCGCCAAAAAGGTCTTTTTGGAGGTAATGTTTTGCATGGCGACGTCTTTTACCCTTTAGAATATATCTCTCTTTTTACATCCTTTTAGCAAAAGCGAACAATCTTGGAAAACGAAGATCCAGAAGAAAACCTAAAGCCTTCGACGGAAAAAATAAGGGAGGCGAGGTCCTCCGTGCGCACGAAGCTCCGGGAGAAGCGCCGGGAACTCAGGGAGTTGCGCCAAGGAATGAAAGAGGGTAGGGATCTCTCCGCCGATATGGATACTTGCGAGGGGGAGATCGAGGTCCTTCAAAAGGAATTGCAATCCATCGACGAGGGGGGGTACTCCATTTTTCTCGAGGCCAAGGATCTGATTGCTCCCAAAAAGGAAATCTCTGCCAAAAAGACCAAACTGCGTAAGGAAATGGACGGCCTTGAAAAGGAAATCGAACATTTGGAACTTAGGCTTTCCATGGCTAACCTTACCGATGATCAGCGTTCCAAAATGACCCTTTCGATCTCGAGCAAGAAAGGGACGCTGAAGGAGTTGAAGGAGGAGATGGAGGCCCTTCTGAACTTTGATCACACGCGCTTCGTTGAAGTGCGCTATGAAAGAAAAAGAAGCATGGAAGTCGAGGAGGCACTGGAAAAACTGGAATTGCGCATGGATGAACTCAATGGCGAAATGTTCGAAGCTTTGGAGAAAGTGGACGAATCCTTGATTGAGAAGCTCATGTTGGAACTTAATTCCCTCAAGGAAGAAAAACGCAAACTTCTTGAACCCGATGGGGATCCTCTTTTGGGGGATCCCGAAGAGTAGCCGGCGGGTTATCGGTACTCGAAAAGAAACTTTTTCAAACCGTCCAGGTTGGCCCTCAAGGATTCCTCCGCATCGAGGTGGTTTTGATGATCGAGGATCCCGATCGGACCCTCATATCCGCTCTCAATCAAAATCTTGAGCATGCGCTCTTCATGTTCTCCTTTTCCGAGGGCGAGGATTTTTGGTTTGGCTCCCGTGTTCATGCCGTTGAGGTTGAGGCAGAGGAGGAAGGGCTTCATGAGATTGAGGTCATCCTTCCATTCCTGGATTCGGTCGTGTCCGTGGTGCCAATTGTAGACGATCCCGACATGTTCATGCCCTTCGGCCCGCAGAGCCTTGCAGACCGCCACCAGGTTTTCCGGTTTCCCTCCCCAACCGCCATGGTTGTAGAGACCTAACTTGCATCCGATCTCTGCGGTCCGCTTGGCCAGCGGAAACATGGTTTCCTTGGCAGTGTCGATCTTTTCTTCCCGGGTGCCTGATTTGGGGGAGCGCAGGGTTTTCCAAATTTGGGGATTGATCTTGTGCTTTTGAAAGAACTCGAAAGCATTTTCGTGAACGTTCCAAAAAGCGAAGAACTCGATTCCGTGTTTTTGATACTGAAGAATTTCCTCCTCGAACTCGGGAACATGCTGGGCCCGCCAGTCGTAGGCCGACCGTTTCAGTCCGAGACGAACCAGCATTTTGGTCCGCTCCTCGGGAGAACGCTTGCTTGCGTCGAAAGGAACGATGCACCAGGGCACGAGGTTTTCCCTGAGCAGGTTCTCCGGGATTACGATACGCCCATCCTTTTCGGCGCCCAACTGACAAAAGGAAAGCAGTGCGCAGGCAGTCAGGAAGAGTGGCAGGAAAATCTTCACAAAGAACAATGAGTAAAATTTACAACTGCTTTATGACCGTTGTGGCCGATTCCTCATCACTTCTTCCGCAAGGACATAGCGCCGGCATGGGCGAGCCTGACTTGATACAGGGAGGTGCGCGCCGTGATGAAGAGCGTATTGTAATCCTTGCCTCCGAAGCAGACGTTGGCCGGTTTTTCGGGCACCTCGATGGTCTCGAGTTTCTTGCCGTCGGCATCATAGACTTGGACCTGTCCATGGGTGAGGTAGAGGTTGCCCTTCACGTCCACCGCCATGCCGTCGCTTCCCTCGTCGATGGTGAACAGCTTTTTCCCGAGTTTTCCTTTCTTGCTTACCGCATAGCAGGTCACGGTATCGGGGTAGTCGTGATACTTGGGGTCGGGGTGGCGCTTGTGTCCGCCCGTGTCGGCGACGTAAAGTCGCGAGCCATCGGGAGAAAAGACAATGCCGTTGGGCATGGCCAAGTTCTTGATCAGCACTTCGACTTTGCCCGTTTCGGGGTCCAGTTTGTAGACCCAGTGACCGGGGATTTCATGCGGTGCCCGCAAGCCCCATGGAGGATCCGTAAACCAGAGGGTACCGTCCTTCCAAACAGCCACGTCGTTGGGCGAGTTGAAACGTTTGCCTTCGAACTTCTCGGTCAGGACCTTGGCCTTACCGTCCTTTCCAATGCGGATGATGTTCCGTGCCGCATGTTGACAAGAGATGATGCGCCCCTGCAGATCGAGAATGTTTCCGTTGGCCTGTTCGCTCTTGCGGAATACGGACAAGCCGTCCTTCTGGCTCCACTGCATGAGCTTGCTGTTGGGGATGTCGGAGAAGACGACCTTGCTTTCCCCGGGCAGCCAAACGGGGCCTTCCGTGAATTTCATGCCTCCGGCCAGTTTTTGTACCTTGGCCCCGGGTTGTACAACGGAGGCGGCTTTGACGGAGAGTGCCAGAGCAGTGAAGGCCGTGGCGAGTGATAGGATGACTTTTTTCATGATCATGGTCGGGTGAGGGTTTGGTAAGGGAAAAGTTTCTGAAAAGACAGGTTGGTTTGCGCTCCGCTTTTAGCGGGCAACCAAGTCGGACATTCTTGCGTCCCAAGCCAGCGTCGCCACTCTCCTGAGGTTTCCGTCTATTGAAATTCGGTAAGCGGCGAGACTGGCTCCGGTGGTGGCGGATACGAGAAGAAATTTTCCGTCCGGGGAAAGAGTCAGTCCCCAGGGGACTTGGTCGGCTTCGGTGAGGCCTAGAAACTCGGCCTTGCCGTCTTCCAGAACCCGATAACGGGAGATGCGGCTAAAATCCTGACGGTGTCCCCGTAGACCTGCGTAAAGGAATTTGCCATCGGGGGTGATCAGCAGATCAGAGGCGCTCAGGCCGATCTTGGACATGCCGGGTGGCAAAATACTTATGTCTTGTTCGACTTTGAGCTGTCCGTTGGCTTCGCGGCGGTAAGAGGAGAGCCCAATGCCCTGCTCGTTGCTGAAGTAGACCATGGGGAGGGTGGGGTGGTAAGCCATGTGCCGGGGACCCGAGCCGAGGGGAGGTTTTGCTTCCTTCGGTTTGAGAGGAGTGACCTTTCCGGTGTTGCCATCGTAAGCATACTGCAGGATCGCCAAATTTCCTTTTACGTAGGGGATATAGACGTTTTTTCCATCCGGGGGAAGGAGTACGCAATGGGCTTCCTTCTTTCCTTCGTCGATTGTGGTGACGGCTTTCCCGGGAATGCCCTGATCGTCGAGGGGATAGACATTGAGCC
>JAYOII010000225.1:0-5370 GCA_038118685.1 Opitutia bacterium | reverse complement strand
TTGCCGGATTTTAGGTCGAGGAAGCGGGCGTAAACGTCCGCTTCGCCCGCCCGGAAGGATTGCCAGGAAGCCCAGACCCGGCCCTTCGAGTCGGTTCCCGCTGTCACGAATGCCTCGGCCGCGTCGGAGTCGGCAATCGTAACCGGAGAGCCGAAACCCTTCTCCGCGGACCATGGCCTTGCCTTCAGGTTCACGGTCGTGTCCTTGTGGGTTTCGCCCCAAAGGATCCATGCCGTTCCCTTTCCGTCGATTGCAAGGGCGGGCTTGTGAAGAACGCCTTTCGAGACAACTTGGGAAACCTTCTCGATTCCCTGGTCCGATTCGCGGGCCAAAATGAGTCGGTCCTTTTCCCCATCCCATTCCAAATAGGCAACCAGAGCCTTGCCGTCCTTGCCCGCAACGGCGGCCGGCAAGTCGCATTGGATGCCTTCCCTGCCAATTCTGGTTGCCGTGCCGGCAAGCGGGAGGACGGTATTGAGGAAAGGAATGGGCTTTTGGCCAAAGAACTTGGTTTTTGGTTTCTTCTTGGCGGGCGGTTTCGCCGGTTGTTTGACAGCTTGTTTGCCCTCGGGCGCCGGTTTCTTTTTCTGGGCTTGGCCAAACGACGGTTCGATTGTCAGTGCGACGATGGTAAAAAGGGCCAGAAGAAAGAGCGTGATTTTCATGTGTGCAGGTGGGTTTCTTGGATAATGCCGATGGTTGAAGCTCAATGCGTTCAGGTCAAGAGCAAGCCTTCCGGCTGGATTTTGTTTTTTTATTAGTCTGGTTTTCCTTCGAACACAACCAGGCGGTCGGCCATACCTCTTCGCTTTACGACGCCAAGGTCAATTTGACCGCTTGCGGCCGCTATTACCAAAGCATTTCCACGGAGAACACGGACGGCGATCAGTCCGTCTAACAAGATGGCTTAGCCTCTTTTGCGGGCTTCGGCTCGATCCACGACGTCTTTGAGCAACCCCTTTTTCGGGAGTTTGTCCCGGGGGATTCGGGCCAAAATTGAAAAGCTGCCTTTGTCCATCCAATCGAGAACGTTGGCCAACGTTTTGTTTCCCGGATCATTGGTGATGGTATCGAGCATCCATTTCTCGGCAAAGGTTTTGTCCCTGGCTTTGTAAATGGCCCAGGCGGCAAGGGGCGGGATCTCGTCCTGATCGTCGAGGGCATTCTTAAGGGCGGAAATGGCGGGTTTGGCGTCTTTTTCAAGAAGGAGCAAACCGACCACCGACCAGTAACGCAGGACGGGGTCCTTGGCTTTCAGCCCTTGCGTCAAGGTCTTGAGGTTCTCTTTTTCACGTGCCAGAGCGAGGTCGGCATAGTCCAAGTATTCGGCCAAGGGGTAGAGTTCGGGATTCCGTACGAAGGCATAAACCGTGGTGTTTTTCTCTTTGACAATCCGTTCTCTCATTTCCTCGGGCATGAGCCCGGAATCGAAGTACTTGAGTTGTTGGCGTCGAAGCTCTTTTTTCAGTTCCTTGATTTTGGTCTGATGCAAGGGGTCGTCGATTTGGTTGTCGACGTTATGGAAATCCTTGAAGTTGTCGTAGAATTCTTCGGAAGGCCGTGGTTCGAAGAAACGACCGGTCACGGCATCGGTCTTGCCTGCCTGATGATGTCTTTCCCAAGCGCCCGTCGCTTTCATTTTGTGCATGTAGGCCAAGTATTGTCCATTCGGGGCAAAGGGCGCGTAGTTTTTGTGGTAGGCGAATTGTTCGTCCCGCATGACCCGAACGCAGTCGAACCTTTCGTCGGCGCGCTCTCGCCAGGAGAAATGGTACCTGGCCGCAGGTTCGGTTTTCGGGCCGAGAAAGATCCTGCCTTGAAAATTTTCCGTGATCTTGGCCCCCGTGATACTGAGCCAGGTCTTGGGCATGTCAATGAAGCTGACGATGCGATCGACGGTGGATCCGGGTTTCTTGCCCTTGGGGTAGAGATGCTTCCATTTCTCAGGGATACGGACGATCAAGGGACAGTGGATCCCGCTTGAATAGAGGAACCGTTTGCTCCGGGCGATCACGCCCCCGTGGTCCGAGTTGTAGACGATGATGGTGTCCCCGTAGAGCCCGTCGTCCTTGAGGCGCTGAATGGCTTCCCCGACGGTCCGGTCCATGTTTTCGACCGCTCCCCCGTACTTGGCGTAAGTCTCTCTCATCTCGGGAATGTCCGGATGATAAGGAGCGAGAATCATTTTGGCCGGATTTTTCGATTCCTTGCTCAGGGGTCCGAAAGCGCGGGATTCATGACTGTGTCCGATATTGAATACGGTGAAGAACGGTTGTCCATCCTTGCGCTTTTTCCAAGTGCCTGCGTAATCGCCGCCGGAATAGTTCCAGAAATCCTTGGGGTTGCGGCCACGCAGGTTGTAGTCGGTCTTCGAGCAGTTGCTCGTGAAGTAACCGGCCTTTTGCAACTGTTCGTTGTAGAAGCGGATGAAGGGGGGGATCTCAAATCCGCTGCGCATGGGTTGCGTCCCGTTGGAAATCGCGTGCATTCCGGTGATCCAGGACGAGCGGGTCGGGGCGCAGACCGCCCCGTTGTCGAAACAGTACAGGTAGCGGAAACCTTCCTTGGCCAGTTGGTCGATATGAGGAGTCTTGGCATTCTTGGCACCGTAACAACCGACCCATTCGATGCTGTTGTCTTCGCTGGTGATCCAGAGAACGTTGGGTTTTTGTTCTTTTCCGGGAAGTGGATGAAAAACGGTGAGTGCAAAGGCAAGAAAAACAAATTTGAACAAAAGGCGGTTGATCGAATGCATGGTTTTTACTTTGAGGGTTTTCGGGGTTTGCGTTGATTCTTCTTGTCTTTCTTTTTCTTGGGCGCCGGCGCTTCGGGTGGGGTGGTTGATTCCCCGCAGTCTGTCATGAGTTTTCTAAGTTTTGTCCGTAAGGTCGCGATTCTTTCCTGATGTTCGGGAAGGTCGGAGAGGTCGTCGATTTCATAAGGGTCGCTCACGACGTCGTACAGTTCGAAGGGTTTGGGCTGAAGGATCCGTTTCAATTTGCGGGCAGCGGTTTCATTGGTCTTGGCTTCGTCCATCCATTCTGCCCAGTGTTTGGAAAAAAACTTATTCCCGGAGGTAAAGTTACTAAAGACGTGCTCTCTTTCGGGGTGCCCGGTCCAAATCAGTTTGTAGGTGTCCGTGACGATGGCCTTTTGCCAGAACGGGTGGACGTTGGAGATCAGCACTTCGTCACGATGGCTTTTGACCTTCTTGTCGGTCCACAATTTCTTGAGCGATTTGCCGTCCAAGCCAGGGTCTGCTCCGTCCGCGAAATCAACCAAGGTTGGAACGATATCACAATACATGGCGAGAGCGGATGTCTTTCTGGGCAGGATACGTCCTTTCCATTGGGCGAGGCAAAGGGCTCTCGATCCATGTTCGTAAGGAGACCATTTTCCCCGTGGCATGGCTATGCCTTGCTCGCTTAGAAAGATCAGAATGGTATCCTTTTCCAAGTCCATCTTCTTCATCAATTCGCGCGTCTCCCGCACTTGTCGGTCGAGAACCTCCACTTCGGCGGCATGTTTGGCCACGGCCTGCCGGGCAGTTGGTGTATCAACATAGTGTGGTCGCAAGTTTACTTTTTCCAAGGGGTAGTTTGATTCTTTTCCATGATCCCACGGATGATGGGCATGGGTGGCTCCGATAATTACGCAAAAGGAACTGCCCTCCTGCTTGGCTCGGGATACGTATTCCTCCACTCCATCGAAGGAATGAACCTGGTTCGATCCATTTGCATTGGAAACGAATCCCGGGATCACGTCGATTTTGGCGGTGCCCAAGCCAAAGTGTTTCTTTCCCGACAAGCCAACCTTGTATCCAAGCGGGATCAAGTGGTCGGCGACGTTCTTTACCCCCGTACGCTTCTCCTTTACTGCATTTGCCAACACGCCATTATTCTTGGGCAGCAAACCGGTGTAGAGTTCGGCCCGCAGAGGCGCGCATTGGGAAACGCTGCAATAGAAGCGGGTCATCATGCAGGATTCCTTTGCCAGTTTGTCGATCGCCGGAGTCCTGGCTTCCTTCATTCCGGTGCATCCGAAGGCATCCCACCCCACGTCGTCCCCGATGATTATGATGAAGTTCGGTCCGCCCTTTTTGCCAAAACTCGGTAAGGCCAGGATCAAAATGGAAAGAATGGTGATAAAATTTGAGAACTTCATAAAAGCGAGATGATTTGCGTAAGCTAAGTTTGCGGTAGGCTCGAGAGGAATTCGGATATTTGTCTTTTGGCTTCGCCGACGGCTTGGTATCGGCAAACCGTTAGGTTCGCGTTGCCTGACAACATGGCCGAAAGACGGAACTCCGTTTGGCTTTCATCGAACAGGCAAAGAACCGGTTTTGCCAACTTTTCGGCCATGCCTATCTCATAACCAACTCCGAGAGAGGGGGTGGTCACTTCCGCCACAACGGCCTCGGCGGAAGAAAGCCATTCGAGGTCCCGTTGAAAAATGGAATCGTCGCCAAGTTCGGTTTCTCCGTTGTCCCCGAGGGATTTCGAGCCGACGTGTTCGGTCAAAACCTCGGCGTGGGTGGATAGAAACTCGATCAATTCCAAATATTTTTGCCGGTCTTGCCGGCCGCCCCTGATCGAGCCTGCAAAATAAATTTTCAAGCGATCAAGGGGGTGACGACCTTGCCGTGGACGTCGGTAAGACGGAAATCCCGGCCTGCGTAACGATAAGTCAACTGTTCGTGATCGAATCCGAGCAACTGAAGCATGGTTGCATGCAGGTCATGGACGTGCACGGGGTCTTCGACTGCCTTGAAGCCGAACGGGTCGGTGGCTCCGTGAACATAGCCCGGTTTGACCCCGCCGCCGGCCATCCACATGGTAAACCCATGGTGATTGTGATCTCTTCCGGAGGTGGTGCCTGCATTGGAACCGGAGGGCAATTCAACGGTAGGGGTTCTTCCGAATTCTCCGCCCCATAAAACCAGTGTCTCTTCGAGCATGCCTCTGTCCTTGAGGTCCTGCAAAAGGGCGCCGATTGCTTGATCACACTCGCCAGCCAGTCGACGATGGTTCTTTTCAATCTGGTCGTGACTGTCCCAGGGTTGGTCTTTGCCGTGCCATAGTTGAACGAACCTCACGCCGCGTTCGACCAAACGTCGAGCCATGAGACATTGTTTGCCATGGACGCCGGATCCATACGCCTCGCGTACTCTGGTCGATTCCTTGGTAATGTCAAAAGCATCGCTTGCTTCCATTTGCATGCGGTAGGCGAGCTCGAAGGAACGTATTCTGGAGTCCAGTTGATCATCGCCCTCCCGGCTGTTTTGATGAGCGCGATTTAATATTTGCAGAAACTGGAGTTGCTTTGATTGGCGCGCGTCGGATCGCGCCGGGTTCAGGTTGGGGATGATTG
>JAYOII010000224.1:0-5372 GCA_038118685.1 Opitutia bacterium | reverse complement strand
AAAACGGACGTGGATCACTCCGACAAGCACCTTCTCCGCATACACATGAAAAACGGGGACAAACTGCGATGTGACTTCAAGACACTGGACAAGAATAACCTTGTCGTGCAAACCAGTTTCGCCAAGGAAGTGACGGTCCCCGTCGAGAACCTCCTCAAAATGGAGTTCTTACCTCAGACTCATGAGATTCTTTACGATTCCTCGGAGGGCTTGTCCGGGTGGAAAAGCAGCAATCGGAAATCATGGTCCGCCGAGGAAGGTGACTTGGTTTCGGTCTATTCGGGGAGTACCGGAACCACTTTGCCCCAAAAGGACGCCATAGAGGTCGAGTTCGAGGCTCAATGGGAACGTTCTTTCTACCTCGCCCTGCGTTTCTTCTCCGATTCGGATGGATCCAGTTACGGAAACACGGGGTACCATCTCTCCTTTTCCAACAACCGGCTCAACCTTCAGGTCAACAAGAGAACCAAGGGCCGGGTTTCCAGGGAAACCCTTGGCTCCGCCATGATCGATGAAATCACCAGCGGCAAAAAGGCCCGTTTCTCGATCTATGCCCACAGGGAAAGAAAAGAGTTCGTGATCCGGGTGAATGACCGGGAAGTCGCCCGGTGGAAGGATGCAAGCGAGGACTTTTATCCTGAAGGCAACGGTATCCTATTCATCAACCAAGGCGGCAATTCCTACGTGAGGCTCAAGGAACTGACCCTGACTGGGTGGGATGGCAAGTTCTTTCCCATGTCGGCCAAGCAGAGAAAAACGGATTCGAACGGACAATTCGCAATCTTCACCAACGGAGACTCCACCGAAGCTTCCTCGAGCAGCGGGTCGGGTGACAATTTTACCCTGACGACTAAAAGGGGATCTTTTCAAGTGCCCGCAAACCGGTTGAGAAGCTTGGATTTTCATCGGGACAAAACCTCAGAGGAAGAAAGCGAGAGTTCGGAGCAAGTTTTTCTCAGCAGATCGCTCGGCCGGTTGAGCTTCAGCCTTCAATCCATGAACGAGAAGGAACTTGTCGGGATTCATCCCTCATTCGGAAAATTCTCCATCCCTCTCGACGTCGTGAAGAGAATGAACTGCAATCAAAACCTGAAGAAAATCAGAAGTTATTTGGACCAGTTGGCCCAAGCCAGAAAAGCCCTGGAGGACCGACAACCGAATTCGGCGTTAACGATCCTCAATCAAGCCAACCCGGCTTTCAGGGGTTGGTATTGGGGCCGTCTTTTCCTCTTGGCCGAAAACATGCAATCCGTTGAGCAACTAAGCTTCGCTCCTCACCCGGAAAAAGGATTGACGAGCGCAACCTTCGCCGGTGATTCCAAAACGATCCTGACCGTGGGGAAAGACGGATCCTACGGATTATGGAACGGACACGCGAGGTTGGCCGAGGGTAAATTCACGAACCCCGAATCTTTTCCGGTCGAAATCGGCCGATTTTCCAATGAAGGTCAGAAGGTCGTTACGATCTCCCGGCCCTTTTGGCTTGGGCAAACCGAAGTGACCCAAGAACAATTCGAACTCATCATGGGCCAAAACCCAAGCTCCCGAAAGCAACCCGATCTCCCAGTCGAAGTATCTTGGCATAATGCGCAGGCCTTTTGCAAAAAACTCAATGAAACACAAAAGACTCCTCCCGGCTACGAATGGCGGCTCCCGACCGAAGCGGAATGGGAATATGCCTGCCGGGCGGGATCGGGCGGACCCTTTTGCGGAAGCAAACCAAGCCAACTGCCGGCTCAAGAAGACTCCTATGGCAAATACCTTGGCCAATTCGGATGGTTTGGCCTCAATTCGGGTGGGCAGACCCACCCCGTTGGTCGAAAGAAACCAAATGCCTTCGGCTTACACGACATGCACGGAAACGTTTGGGAATGGTGTCTTGATGCCGTCAAGCGCAACAAGACCAGCTTCATGAGCGACCGCAAGACCGGCACGATTGATCCCTTTTCTCAGGAAGGAGAATGGCGGGCCCTCCGGGGAGGAAACTTCGAGGTGCCCCACTCTAGGTGCCGCTCCGCATACCGGGGAGCGAATGCCCCGACTGTAACCAATTCAGACCGAGGATTCCGGTTGGCCCTCGCCCCCGTTTTGGGAGTCGAAGGAAACTCCACCGGGATAAACGCGGACAAGGAGAAAAAAATCGAAAACCTCTCCCTGGTCTTGAAACCCATTCCCGAAGGAAGCTTTCTAATGGGAAGCCCAAGCTCGCTCACCGCGCCCAAAGCCATTACCGACTCATTCGGGGACAAGCTCATCACCGGGTCAAGCGACGGGAAGCTTGCCTCGACTGACTTTTCGGGTCGCCCATTGGAAACGCTCCATGAGTTCAACTCATCCATCACCGCCTTGGCTTCCGCCGAATCATCCCCCCTTGCGCTGGTCGGATGCCAAAATGGTGAGACTCATCTTTTCGATCTCAAGAAAAACAAAGTTCTCCGGTCGTTCGGGGATCACCGGTTTCCCGTTACCTCGGTCACCTTTGATTCAAACCTATCCAGTTTCGCCAGTTCCGGCTTGGATGGCAAAGTCAATCGCTACTTAATCGAAGACCTGTCCCTGTCTTGGACTTTCTCGACCCGCGACCACGGTTTCGGTTCCACCGACAAGATCGAATACTCCAAGAACGGCTCCTTTTTATTGGCTTACGGAAGAGGTTCACCTCCGATCGTACTCAAAGCCCGTAGCGGAGAAAAAGTCATGGCCTTGCGGAACGATTTGGGACACCCCGTGGCAACGCACTTTCACCCCGATGGAAAATCTTTGGTATCGGTCTCGGAAAACGGTTTGCTCATTTTTACGGAAATTTCCTCAGGCATCCCCTACAACCTAATCCGGTTGAACCTGAACTCCATTCGAGACTTCTCCTTCTCCAAGTACAGCGACCGAATCATTGTTTCGAACGAAGAGGGAATATGCTCGATCCGAGCCTTTCCGAGGACCGGAACCATTATCGTCGAATCACCTGACCGGAACCGCGAAACAACCCCCGATTACTTCTTCGCCCTTTCCAGGGAAAACAAATTTCCGATCTCCAACCTGAGTGATTTCATGAAGGAAAAAGGATTAAAACACGATCCCCTCACCCCCCCCGCAGGCTGCGCCTATTCACCCGATGGGAAATGGATCGTCACCAGTGCGGACGGATCGCTTCGCCTATGGCGGCGTGAAACCGACTCTTGGGTCGCCACGATAGCCGAGAAATTAGCATCCCCCATCGTCAATTGCGCTTTCTCGCCCAAAGGCGACTATATCGTTGCCAAACTCGCAAGCGGTCATGTCTTGGCCTACCCATCCCGGGTCGCCCAGGCTTCCGCCGAAAACCCAAATGCCAATGAATCTTCCACGAACAGGAGCAAAGACCTTCCTTTCGATGACTGGTTCGGACCAAGGGCTAAGCAAACGGATTGACCTACAGCCATCAGCCAAACTCCTCTAAAATCAAGGTTTTGTATTAGTATTCGGAAATTTATGGTTGAATCGACGCTACGAGTCGTTACCCCATTATAAGGTAAGTCGGATCACCATTGATACCAATCATTTATCCAACCATGATCGAAAGCCGCATTAGAGTCGTCCCTGTCTTTTTCTTTTGCTTGATTTTGGGGGCTTGCGGCGGAGGTGGCCCCGCCACATTGCCCGACGCTCCTCCCCCTTGGCAGGAGGTACCATCCAACGGTGAGGAGGCGACTCCTCCCCGTCCTTCCCCTTTTGGGGGGACCAACCCGAGACTGAGCAACCCCACGGCTCCCAATTCCTTTTTGCGCAATCAACCCAGACCGCCACGATCATCATCCGTACCCTCCCCTTCTCCGGCCGTCAGGCGCAATTATACGGTCAATGCCTATGCCAACGTTTGGGTATTGGTTCAGGACAAGAGGGGAAACGAGTTGGAATGGCTTAGCATGAAGTCCGGTGACGAAGTACCCATCATGCACCGTGGTCCCCTCACGATTACTTGCTCCTCTTCGAAATCCATCATGATTACGGACAAAAATGGAAAGAAAATCGAAACAGGAAACAATTCGAACGGCATCAACATTATCCGCCTCCCTTAAAATCGAAAAAATTTTGAACGTTTTTAAAACTTCGGGCGTCTGATTATTTAACTAACGTCAGTTTGTTTTAGTTTGTGTTTCAAAAGCCAGAAAAGCACCGCCCGAAAAGCGGTGCTTTTTTTTCATTCCCCCGGACCGATAATTTTTTCGCCGGCAGGGTCCTGAATCAATTGAACAGGAGGGTTTTCCAATCGAATGTTCACATAGGCGCAAAGCCCTTTGAGAAACTTGAAGGATATCAAACTCCACCCGTAAACGGTGTCCGAAGCTTCGTCATATACGGGTCTCCTGTAATCCCAGAGATATCCATTGCCTCCGTCCAAACTGCGCCCTTCCGGTGCTCCCATCATCTCCTCGATTTCAATGCGGTTTCTTCCGATGGACAAGGTTTCCAAATTATTTTTTCGATAGACTGGAAAATTTTCAGTTAATTCGAATTTCGCTTCCTTCCCCGAGCCTTGTAAATTTTGCCGACTTTGCATGGGTTCGTTACCTTCTCCAAGACGAGAAAAAGTATTTCCACGATTACAGGAACTGCTCGCAAGCAGGCAAAAGACGCCAAGCGTGAGAATGAACATTTGGGGTTTTCTTGTGATTCCTGAGTTTTTCATAGTTTGAAAGTGGAGTATTTGAATTCCTCGTCACGCGATTCAATTCAATTTACCACCTTTAGTCAATGATGCGGATTTAGGCAAATGAAGATCGTTCTTACGTCCGGACCCTTTTGAAAATGACTTTTTGAAGAGGTTGATTTTTTCCTTATGGAAATCAAACTCCCCCAAGTGGGCATAGCTATACAACGAGTGGTGATCTTTTCAGACAACCCGCCCTTTTTCACGGGGACTCAAGCGATAAATAAATCCTGATCGACTCCTTTTTGCTTTGGATACCGAAAGCCATCACTGACTTGACAAGCGGTTTTGATCTTTTGGGTTTACCTCGGACGAGGGTATCCTGTATGATCCAACTTTTATTTCAGGAGAGATGGCAGAGTGGTCGAATGCGCTGGTTTGCTAAACCGGTGAAGATCTAATCGGTCTTCCACGGGTTCGAATCCCGTTCTCTCCGCCATTTCAAAACATTAAGGCTCATGCAAGTGAGCCTTTTTGCCCACAACAAAACTTCTGAACCACTCCCGAAGGGGTTAACCAAGCTCAGGGGCATCCTTGCCGTCCGATCCGAAGGGAACCAATCGAGGATTCTGAAACTTACGTTATTTCGGATTCAGGCGCAGTTCGAGTGATTCGAAAGAGTTCACCCGCTCGTAATCCGCCGTCTTTTCGATTTTGGGCTCCTCGGAAAGGAGCGTAATCGAAG
>JAYOII010000223.1:0-5377 GCA_038118685.1 Opitutia bacterium | reverse complement strand
CTACCAATGCATCACAGGCCCGGGTTGCCCCGCATCCCGGGCAATACAAATCGGTTGTCTCGTAAAAAATACAGGGAGGAAAGAAGCCCGCCGTTGACGGGTCAAAATTCCACAACAGAAGGAGGGCGACCAAAACGGCCGCTAGGAAGAAAGACCAAATTATCCTCGGGGAAAATCTTCGGGAGGAAAGGGGCATGGGAACCAATAACCGTAAATAGGGTTAGGAGGCGGCAATTAAAACCACGTTAAGCAAAAAATATGCAATCCCTCCGATCAAACCAATACCAAATGAAACCCAGCTCCATGTCTTCGCCTTGCTCGCGGAATCAACCGCGCCTTGATAATCCCCCGCGGCGGATTTCCCATCGACTTGGGCTGCGTAGACGATTGCCACGATCCCGAATGGCAAACAACAGCAAAGGGTAGAGAGAATCGCCCAAACCAGGCAATTGTCCGGTTTGGGTGGGAGCTGACTTGCGTATTGTTGATCCATACAATTTTAAAGCAAAATTTTGAGTCAATTCAATCAATCACAAAATGAAAAGGGCATGAAAAATTCGAAAACTCAGTAGTAGTATTGATTGGATTGGGATTGTGCGAACAATTCGGCAAAGAAGCCGATGAAGAACCAGAGAACGGTCACTACGATACCAATCCCAAAGGAAACCCAGCACCATGTCTTCGCCTTGCTCGCCGAATCAACCGCGCCCTGGTAATCCCCCGCGGCGTATTTTCCATCGACTTGGGCTGCGTAAACGATTGCCACGATCCCGAATGGCAAACAACAGCAAAGAGTAGAAAGAATTGCCCAAACCAAACAATTGTCCGGTTTGGGGGGTAATTGACTGGTTAAATGTTGATCCATGGAGTGATTAAGCAAAATTTGAGTTAACTCAAGCAATCACAAAATGAAAGCAAATCCAGGATAAACAGGTTGATATTCGGGGATTACAATTAATTGGCCGAGTCAGTAGGAATAGGGATCGTCGTATTGAGGAGCGTCGTACATATACGAATCATCAAAAACAGTCGGATCATTCATTCCAAAGAGGAACATAACCAAAACAGAGAGCAGGCAGAGAACAAAGCCGAGAATAACCAAGCCCATGCTTATCCATCCCCAAATCTTGGCTTGCTTGGCCGAAGACAAGGCCCCCTGAAAATCGCCCGAGGCATATTTTCCGTTCACTTGACTGGCAAAGACAATGGCGACGATTCCAAAGGGAAGATTAATCCCCGAACAACACAAAAAACCAAAGACGGTCGAAAGGATTGCCAAAACCAAGTGGTTGGAAGGTGCAGGGGGTTGTTGCTGTCTAGCGAAATACTCCTCCATTTTCTAATTGCGCGGACCGTGCCGGAAGGGTTCGTATGGAGGGGGTGCGTAACTGTGAGGGATCATGCGTTGGCACCAAATAGGTAAGAAAAGTTAAATGCGCCCCAATGCCCACCTGTAGACAAGCCCCATTGCCATGAGGCAATGGAAGTAAATCGGATGGCACGGGAGCTGGGATTCGAACCCAGGACCTACGGCTTAGAAGGCCGTTGCTCTATCCAGCTGAGCTACTCCCGCATCATTTACTTAGGATATAGCAGAGGGCGTTTTCGGCAAGTTGAAAGCAAGGTATCGAGATCAACGGGCTTTAGGAATGATCTTGCGGAGAGGGAACTCAGTGGTTTTAGCTCTTGGATAGCCAATTCCATGACCGATTCCGAAAAGCAAACTCAACCCGACGAAATACCGCAAACCTCCAAGCTCGCGACCGCCAGCATGATCATGGGCTTTATCGGTATTCCCCTGATCGGTAGTTTGACCGGACATTATGCCCTCTTGAAAATCAATCGTTCAAAGGGTGCGATGAAGGGCAAAAAGTTTGCCCTGACGGGAATTTTCCTTGGCTATCTCAACGTTTTGCTGATCCTGCTCCTCATCGTGCTCGTGAAATATTTCATCGAGGCATGGTCCCGTTTGCCTTTCTAATCAAACCATTAGGTTCGGGTTTGTCTCATTCGAAAAAAAACTAATTATTGTGCATTCTCGCCACGGGCTTTATCCTTTGGTTATATTTTTACAAACAACCATCCTTGATCATTATGAATATCAAATCCTATCTCTGTCTCGTTACCTTCACCTGCCTGAGCGCAATTTCGGCCCATGGCCACTGCCAGGTACCATGCGGAATTTTCGCCGATCAACATCGCTTCGAGCAGATGCTCGAGGATCAGGCTACCATTGAGAAGGCAGGCAAACTGATTGCCGAGCTTTCCGGAAAAAAAGATGCTTTGTCACAAAACCAGTTGAGCAGATGGGTTGCGACCAAGGAAGCCCATGCTTACAATATCCAAAAAGTGATTGCCGAATATTTTTTGGCTCAGCGCATCAAGTCTTCGGCCAAGAACTACGAAAAACAATTGGTTAGCGCTCATGGCGTAATCGTTGCCGCCATGAAGTGCAAACAGAACGTGGACGGAGACTCTTCGGCCAACTTGAAAAAGGCAATCCTCGCCTTGCACAAGGCTTACGAGCACAAGAAATAAAGGAGCGCCCATGAGTGCCCCGGATCTTGGTCTGTACGTCAGCTCGAATGGCGTCGATCACGGCCCTCTTTCCCTCAAAGAGGCAACGGAGCGAGTAAGAAGCGGGGAATTCAAGCCTGCCGACTTGGCGTGGCACCAAGGGGTATCGGGATGGATGCCGCTCAAAGATCTCCCTGAATGGAATGAAATGCAGGCAGCTCCCGCTCTTCCCCTTGCCAAGAAACCAACTACGGACGAACCGCCCGGAGATTCGGCTCCGCCAATGGGATCTAATCCCAAGAAGGTGAAAATGCGCGAAGGCTCTCAGGTTCAAACCAAACAAGCTTCCCAGATGGACGGATTTGCCGATGCAGGGACGGAGGAAGAACAACCGCAGAGTGGTGGTCTGGCAAGCAAGCTATTGATTGCCTTTGCTTTGCTGATCTTTCTTGCCGCGTTGGGGATCATGGGACTTTATTGCTACAACAATTGGGACGAAATTCTTCTGGAGCTCCAATAGCCTTCCTCCCCATTCAAGTCAAATTCCTGAATTTGCGATGAATGGGTACAACCAAGGCAAAGACAGGCAAGACCGCATGGCTTCCGGCTACGAATCGGTGGCGGGCAATGCAAGCAATTCGTCTTCCCGTATCTCGACTCTTTCGAAGGCAAGGGTCGCCCCGGTGCCCGGATCAATTTCCACCAGACAACCTTGCGTCCCGACGTCACCTTGGGCAACGGGGCATTTGCGGGGCAAGCCGTCCACGAACCTTCCCACGCAGGCTTCGATTTCGCGCCCCAAGACCGATTCCCTCGGACCGGTCATCCCCAGATCGGATTGGTAGGCCGTTCCGCCTTTGAGTATTCTTCCGTCGGCGGTGGGCACGTGCGTATGCGTCCCGAAAACCAAATTGACTTGGCCGTCGAGAAACCAGCCGATTGATTCCTTTTCCGAGGTCGTCTCGGCATGAATCTCGACCACGATGACGTCCGTATCGGTTTTCAGCTTCTCAATCAAGCGAGCAGCCGTTTCAAAAGGACAAGCAACCTTCGGTCCCATGAAGGTTCGGCCCAAAACCGTAAAGAGACCGACCCGGGCGCCACCGCAATGGAGGATCAAATGGTCTCTGCCCGGGTTGGACTCAGGCAAGTTTGCGGGACGACAGACGAACTTGAGGTCATCGATTTCACGATGGAAGTTCATTTGATCCCATACGTGATCGCCCAAGGTGATGGCATCCACTCCGGTCTGCTTGATCTCGTTCGCAGTCTTCGCGGTGATCCCCGCCCCACCGGCTGCGTTTTCGCCATTGGCAAAGATCAAATCGGCTTTCAGGGTCTTCCCAATTCCCTTCAAGTGAGATTTGAGAAAAGTACGACCGGGGCGGCCCACGATGTCACCCAATACCAAGATTCTCACGATTGCCTAGGGGGTTTCCTGATAATAGCAAAGCAAGCGGTCGTGAACGAGGAATACGATATCATCCCGTCCATCGCCGTTGAGATCCAGAACGTAACCCTCCCGGGGCTCGAAAGCCGATCCTTTCTTCCCTTGATAGTGGAGGTTTTCCTCAAATACCTTGAAGTGAAGAACGCTCTTCCATTGCTTGCTTTTTTCATCAAAGGCAAGGAATTCCAAAAAATGCCTGCGTCCGTCAATGCAAAGGAGATCCGGTTTGCCATCGTGATTGAAGTCGCCCCAATCAACTGCCGCATGTTCGACTTTCGGGAGATCGGTCAAATAACGCGATTCGACCTGCAAATCGAGCCGTCGCCCCTCTTTGTTCATGAGTTGGAGCGCACTGTTCCCAAAGACCAGCAAAGAATGAGCGTCCCCTGCCGAATGAACGTCCAAGGAGAGAGGCAAGACAGGCTCATCTTCCATCTTGTATGCAGAACGGTAAGTCTTCCCGGAATCTTTCTCAAGGGCTTCCCAATATCCGCCCGAGTGATAATACAACAACTCGGTCTTGCCGTTGCCATCAAGGTCAAGAAAAACGGGAACCGACAAATCCCCTTGCGGTTCGGTGGCGTTGAATTGCCGGGTGACGATCAATTCGCCCTCGGACCAATTCAGAGCCCTAACCTGCCCTTTGCCCGCAACGAGGAGCTCGGGGCTTCCGTCTCCATCCAAATCAGCCGAACCGAGACGAGATGGAACAAGTTCCGAAAGCACGCTCTTGCGAATGGAAGAATCTTTGCATGATTCCTTGAACTTGCCTTCTCCTTGGTTGAGAAGGACCAAAGACGGTTCGCGTTCGGAGAGGACGAGCAGATCGATGGATTCGTCTCCATCGATGAGGCAGGGAAAAACCCCGGATGGTTCTCGGCGGAAATCCAATTCGGTCTCGGAGAGCAAAGCAAAAGACTTTCGGCCCTTGACTTGCCAAACTTGCATGGAGAAATCAGACCGCTCCTCCACGACCAGCACGATTTCATCCTTTTCGTCACCATCGACGTCGAAGCAAAAGGCGTCCAAGGCCTCCCCTTTTACGGGAATGGGAACGGGAAAGTCAAAGTTTCCCTTGGACTCCCCCTTTTCGCTTTTGAAATGGGAAAGTCCAACCAGGTTCTCTTCAGGGCTAAGAACAAGGAGACCAACTGCTTTTGAGGAAAGTCGAACGCTTGACATGCAAGTGATTCCATTGAGCGAAGGATACGCGACGGGGTTGGAAAAACCCATCGATTCTTGTCCCGAGAGAAAGAGCACCTCACCCTTTGTGGAAGAGGCGGTCACGACGTCTTTTTGACCGTCTTCGTCAAAATCCGCATAAACCCAGGAAGTTCTTTTCTGATCTTGTGGAAACACGTCGAAATTACTCACGACAAGCCCCTCTGCGTCATCTTTTCTTTCTTTCGA
>JAYOII010000222.1:0-5424 GCA_038118685.1 Opitutia bacterium | reverse complement strand
GTGCATCACCGAAGATCTTGGAATCAAGCTGGAAAACATTCAGCTTTCCGATCTTGGTCGGGCCAAGCGGATTTCGGTTGACAAGGAAAATACCGTTATCGTCGAAGGTTCCGGAAAGGCTTCGGACATCCAAGGCCGCGTTAAGCAAATCCGCCGTCAAATCGAAGAAACCACTTCCGACTACGATCGCGAAAAATTGCAAGAACGCTTGGCCAAGTTGGCCGGTGGTGTCGCCGTGATCAACGTTGGCGCTGCAACCGAGCCTGAAATGAAGGAAAAGAAGGCGCGTGTAGAAGATGCCTTGCATGCCACCCGTGCTGCCGTCGAGGAAGGGATTGTTCCCGGAGGAGGCGTTGCTTTGCTTCGGGCAGCGAATGCCATTGAGAAGTCGGCCAATAACTTGGAAGGTGACGAAGCGATCGGAGCCGCCATCGTACGTCGTGCGATCGAGTCGCCCCTTCGCAAGCTTTGCGACAACGCCGGAGTCGAAGGTTCCTTGGTTGTCCAGCAAGTTCTCAAGTCCAAGGGATCCATGGGGTACAACGTGGCCACTGACAAGCACGAGGACCTGATCAAGGCCGGTGTTGTCGATCCGACGAAGGTGACCCGCACGGCTTTGCAAAACGCAGGTTCCGTTGCCGGTCTTCTTTTGACCACGGATTGCATGATCACCGACATTCCGGAGGAAGAAAAACCCGCCCCCGGAGGACATGATCACGATCATGGCATGATGTAAGGTTTTTTCCTTACTCTCTTTTGAAAAGGCGCTTCCAATCGGAGGCGCCTTTTCTTTGGTTGGGAAAGAGATCAAGCCAAGCGAAGGGAATGAAAGGATCGCTAGTTTTTTGTTCGATCTTTTCCATTTGTCTTCTCAATAATAAGCAAATGACAAAAATGGCTTTCCTCTTCTTTTTGTTCGCGTCCTGCGCTTTCCTGCTGGCCGAAGATTGGAATCAATTTCGTGGCTCTGCGGGACAGGGACATGCGGAATGGAATGATCTGCCTGTCAAATGGGATCGCAAGAACTCGGTGGACTGGAAAACCGAGTTGCCGGGAAAAGCATGGTCTTCTCCGATCATGATCGGGCCGTCTTTGGTTTTAACCAATGCGATCGAAGAGGAAGGGCGACTTGCCCTGGAGGTTCTTGCCCTTGATTCCGTCAGCGGAAAGAAAAAGTGGAGCGTGATCTTGTTCGAGCATGACGATTCCCCTCGCATACACAAAAAGAACAGTCATGCCAGCCCCACTCCGTTTTATGATGGCGACCGTCTTTTCGTTCATTTCGGAAACTTGGGCACGGCCTGTCTGTCCGCCGCCGGCAAGGTAATCTGGAAGAAAAGTTTTCCTTACAATCCCGTTCATGGCAGCGGATCTTCGCCCGTTGTCCATGGCGACCTATTGCTTTTCAGCGCCGACGGGGGAAAGGATCCTTGCCTTTACGCCTTGGATAAAAATACGGGCCAAGTTCGATGGAAGGCCGAACGGGAAAGCGAAGCCAAGAGAAAGTTTTCCTTCTGCACGCCTCTGGTCATATCTCACAAGGGAAAAGAGCAGATCATAAGCCCGGCGAGCGATTATGTTTTTTCTTACGACCTAAAGGGGAACCAACTTTGGAAATCTCATTACCCGGGAGGCTATTCGGTTGTCCCACGTCCTGTTTACGGCGATGGAATGATATACGTCAGCAGTGGGTATGACAGACCGACACTTTATGCTGTCAAGGTTGATGGGGAAGGGGACGTAACGAAAACCCACGTTGCGTGGAAAACAAGTAAGGCGGTTCCCCACAATTCATCCCCCGTTTTGGTTCGGGACAAGAAGGGTAGAGAACTTTTTTTCATGGCGGCTGACAGTGGAGTGGTCAGTTGCCTGGATGCCAAAAGCGGGCAATTGAAGTGGATGCAGCGAGTCGCGGGGAGTTGCTCGGCTTCGCTTTTGCATGCGGGAGGGCGAATTTACCTGACGGACGAATCGGGCAAAACCTTTGTGTTCAAGGCTGGAACACCTTTCCAACTCCTTGCGGAAAATGATTTGGAGGAGAGAACCCTCGCAACCCCCATAGCGGTTCCGGGGGGGCTTGTCATAAGGACCGAAAAGGCGGTTTGGAAGATAGGGAACAAAGAAATATGATCGAAGGGATCAGACGATCTATGCGGAGTCGCTCTTTTCGTTGGCAAATTTTTCCGATTGTTCTTCCGCATGGTAGGAAGAACGAACCAAGGGTCCGGACTCCACGACCTTGATTCCCATTTCAAGAGCCTCGTCTTTCCATTGAGCGAATTCATAGGGAGTGACCCAACGGTCGATCGGAGTATATTCGGAACTTGGTTGGAGGTATTGCCCTAGAGTCAAAACGTCCAATCCGATTTGGGCCAAATCAAGCAAGGCCTGCCTGATTTCCTCTTTCTCTTCACCCAGGCCAAGCATTATGCCTGACTTGATGGGGAAACCTCGCTGCTTGGCGTGAGTAAGTACGCTCAGGCTTCGCTCGTATGCGGCCGTTTTCCGAATTGGTTTTTGCAAGCGTTCTACGGTTTCCAAGTTATGGTTGAAAAGGTTGGGCTGGGCGTCCAAAACGATGTCGAGGTTATCGAAATCACCCTTGAAATCAGGCACCAATACTTCAATGGCCGTATCGGGGTTGCGATGCCTGACGGCTCGGATGGTGGCGGCCCAGACCTTGGCTCCGCCATCAGGCAGGTCGTCGCGCGCTACGGAAGTGAGTACGCAATGCTTCAGGCCCATTTTGAAAACGGCATCGGCTACGCGGGGAGGTTCGGCCAAGTCGAGTTCGGTGGGTTTTCCGGTTTGAACGGCGCAAAAGCTGCAAGCTCTCGTGCAGACGTTGCCGAGAATCATGAGGGTCGCGGTTCCCCGGGACCAACATTCACCCATGTTGGGGCATTGGGCGCTTTGGCAAACTGAGTTAAGTTGATGCTGATCAACGATTGAGCGGACCTTTCCGTATTCCGGGCCAGATGGCAACTTCGCCCGCAGCCAAGAAGGCTTTTGAGACTTGCGCTTGGTGCTTGCTGCGGTCTCGGTCATCAAAAACTTTAGGGTTGAAGGGATTCGGGTCCATCGCCCGTTTTCTTGCCGTAGGTCCCGTCCGACTGTTCTTTTTGGTAGAGGGAAAAGCCGTTTTTCTTCAAGTTGGCCTCGGACAAAATTCTTTTGTCATTTGCATCGGAGTGCCGAAGGGAAAGGGTGGGGGAAGAGATCAACTTCCTGATCGGTTCCTTGGTTATGGGATGGGATTTCAGGGGATGATCGGAAAGCCCTTGCTCAATCTCGATGATCTCTTGGGGGTCTTTCCCGTTAAGAACTACGTATTGAAACACGGGCATGGTCCGATGCTTTTGGGTTCAAGCCGATTTTTTCTTGCGGGGAGGGAACTCGAAGCCGATTCCACCATCGTCTTTCAGAATCAGGTTCGCGTCAAAAGGACGCTTGGTCCTTCGGGATACGAAGCCTTTGATCAAGCCTGTTTTCTTTTCGGAAACAAGTTTCAGAAATTCCTCGGGAGGGATTTCCTTGTCCAGGAGTTTGCGAGTGATCCTGAATGAACAGGTACCTTCTGGAATTTTCTTGTGCTTGCTGCATACGTAAGCTCGCTCGGTTTGCTTGACGTCGCTTTCGCAAAGGGGACAGGGGGCAATGGTGGGAGCGGTTTTGGCCTGCTCGATTTCCTCGGCGACCTGCTCTTCGTCATTCTCAAAGACAAAATTGACCTTGTAGTCGTCATCCAATTGAAGAATGGCGGAGAATTTGCGTCCTGCTTTGGATATGAAATCATCGAGTGGACCAATCCGTCTTTCTTTAATCAGTTTGTCGACTTCTTCGACAGGCAATCTTCTGCCGGCTATGCTCTTGGGGATGCGGAAATCACCTTCTTCGTTCTGATAGAAAGTCAAGCCTTCGTAGAGAGGCTCGTCGTTAAGCGGGGAACGAAGAGGGGTATCTATGAAGTTTGCCCTGGATTCCTTGAAGTTGGTTGTTTTCTCCACAAAGTCCACGGTCATTTTCGAGATTTCCTCCATGAACTGTTCGCGAGTCATTTCTTTTTCCTCAATTTTTCGGAGCTTGTGCTCCCATTCGCCGGTCAGGCTTGGGCTCGTAAGAACGTCGGTGCCGGCGGCATCAAGAAATTGAAAGAGGTCTTCGGCTTTGAGCGTGGGGTGAAGTTGGGTGCCTTCCCGCCTGACGTACTTTTCCTTAAGCAGGTGCTCGATGGTCGATGCTCGGGTCGCCGGTGTTCCGAGACCTTTTTCCTTCAAGGCTTCGGCCATTTCCTCGTCATCTACTAATTTACCGGCGCTTTCCATTGCGGAGAGGAGCGTCGCCTCGCTGTAGCGGGGAGGGGGCTTGGTCTCGTCGGATTGCATCTCCGCGTCGACGAAAGAAGCTTTGCCTTGATCATCGGGGGAGAGAGGCGGGAGGCTATCCTCGGGTTGATTGTCTTTTCCGTAAATAGCCAACCAAGAAGGCTCGACCAAAACTCTTCCTTCGGTTTTGAAGGCGTGCTCTCCAATTGTACTCGTGCGGGCGGTTACGTCCCATTGGGCCGGTGGATAAAAAGCAGATATGAATCGCTTGACAATCAGGTTGTAGATTTTGAGCTCATAGGCATCGAGTCCGCGCGGAGGCGTATTCGTGGGGATGATGGCGAAGTGGTCGCTGATTTGCTTGTTGTTGAATATGCGCTTGTTTTTTTCGTCCACCCAGTCCGACTGAAGGACAAGCTGGGCATGAGGCGAGAGTTCCCCTGAGATTACTCCAAGCATTTCTTTGCAGGTGGATCCGTAATCTTCGGGGAGAGCTTTGGAATCGGTGCGCGGGTAAGTGATTGCTTTGTGCTTTTCGTAGAGAGCCTGAGCGAGTTGGAGGGTTCGGCTTGCGGGCAAATGATGCAGTCGGTTGGCTTCTTTCTGAAGGGTCGTCAAGTCATAGAGGCGCCCCGGGCTTTGGGGCGAGCGTTTCTTCGTCTCGGTGACGTCTGCCGAAGGGGATTGCTTGACTTGTTCGAATACTCGCTCCGCTTCCTCCTTGTCCCACAAGCGATCAATCCGATCATGCTTGTCTTCGTCGGTTTTCTTGAAGTCGGGTTTTTGGTAAACTCCGACGTATCTACCTTCGGAAAGCTCGAAGCTAGCGGTGATTTTGTGGAAGGTTTTGGGGATGAAATTCCGAATTTCATTCTCCCGCTTGATCACGAAGGAGAGGGTGGGGGTCTGGACCCGGCCTACGGTGGATACTTGGCGACTGCGTCCGCGGCTTCGCTTGATCGTTACGGCTCGGGTTCCGTTAATTCCAATCAGCCAATCCGATTCGGATCGGCAGCGGGCCGCGTCCTGCAGAGGCTGGAGTTGATCTCCGTCTCGAAGGTTGGCAAAGGCCTCCTTGATGGACTGATCGGTCATGGAA
>JAYOII010000221.1:5211-5442 GCA_038118685.1 Opitutia bacterium | reverse complement strand
GCCTTCCACTTTGGACAACGCCAAACTCGATGAACTCTTAGCCGCCATCAAAACAGGCATCCCCACTGCCATCTTCGAGGATCCTCTTCCTTTGATTCAAGGTGGTATAACCGGGACTTACGATCCCCGTCGCAACAACCAACAGGGTGGGCCCGGACAACCCCCCCCCACCCCCCCCCACAAAATAAATTTTGTAACAAATTTGTTTTATTTTTGGGTGGACAGAAAACG
>JAYOII010000221.1:0-5201 GCA_038118685.1 Opitutia bacterium | reverse complement strand
CCGGACAACCCCCTCCCACCCCTCCCGAAAAAGGAGATTTGAACAAACTTTGGGATCTTTTGGGAGTCCACTTCAACGTCGACCCGAATGAACGCTTGGCGGCCATCCGAGCTGAACTTGCAAACCTGTCGAAGATCGCAAAATACAACCTCGCCCCGCTCCAAGGAAGAGTTCCCGAGATCGCCTCCTTCCTTTCCGCCATAGACGCTCTCGTTCAAAAGGGAAATGAATTCGATGCCCGCCTGAAGGCCAATGCTTCCTTGTCTTCAAGCGATTGGGACAGTTTGAAACTGACGAGTCTTCGAACCTCCTTGGAAAAACTCGATTACAACAATCCCTTCCGCAGAAGCGTTGAAGAACAAATTATTTCACCGGCTGAAAAAAAGTTGAACGGTCTGGGCAAACGGATCTTGCGCGATCCCTACAACCCATTTCCCAAAATTCCGAGATCGGAAAACTTCCCCAATGAGTTCGTCTACGTGGGAGGTTCTTCAAATTCCTTCGACGAAGGCCCCGTCACTTCCGAATTGCAGTATTGCCTGTTCACTTGCCCGGGCAGCCTTTTTGCAAAGGGTCAAGGTTCGCTTTCATTCAAACCCCTGCTCAAAACCAAGGGTGGAAAGCTTTCCGGAACGAGCAGCTTGGAAGATTTTTGGACGGGCGGAATCTTTGGATCACCCCGCCGTTTCAATCCCGAAAGAACGACTTTCCCCGGAAATGGGAAACAGGAAGTCATTGCCGCCGCCATTTCGGGTTCGGTTCAAGACGGCAACCAAACTTCCCAGTTGGACGTCATTTTGGTGGCCGACCTCGACGTTTTGGCCGATCCTTTTTACAACATCCGCAGTCAGGGACCCGATTCATCCTTCCCGCTCGACGTCGACAACGTTACTTTCTCCCTGAACCTAATTGACCGGCTGGCAGGCGAGAACAGTCTACTCGACATTCGCAACCGCAGACGCCAGCACAGGACCTTGGTGGAATTCGAGAAAAACATCGAAAAAGCCCGTGAAGTCGCTTCCAACACGATCACCGAAGCGGAAGAATCCATTCAAAAGATTCTTCAGGAAGAACAACGTAAGCTCAACGAAGCTTTGGCCAGTGTTCAAAAGAACAATCAAGGATCCATGACTCAGGGTCAGTTCATGCAAGTTCTTCAGACCGAAGCCGCCAAGCTCCAAAAAAACATGGAGCGCAGGCAACGTGAATTGCGCAAGGAGGCGAATACCAAAATCAAAAGCGCGGAACGCGATCGCGACGCCCTGATCAAAGAGAAAGAAAGTTGGGTTCAATTCCTATCTTTGGCTCTCCCTCCCATCCCGCTTCTCATTGTTGCCCTTGTCGTTTTCATCAAGAAAAAAACCGCAGAGATTCAGGGAGCCATTGCATCCCGAGTTCGTGCTTAAAAAGACAGATCTCATCTTTAAATCCTTCATCAGACTTCCAGACTCATGAACGAAACAAGCAAAAGCCTCACCTTCCTTGGCGTTGCAGCAGTCTGCTGCGTCATTGCAATCGTAACCGCCCCCGAAACTCGTGATCCCAACTCCCACGAGAGCCGAATGGGACAAGCGCTTTTCGACCCCTTTGACCCCTCCGCCGCAACCGGCATAGAGATCGTCGAAATTGACGAGGAGGAAGGCGAAGCCAAATCAATCGAGGTCGTAAAGACAGGGAAGGGCTGGTTCATCAGACGGCCCGGCAGGCCTGACTATCCGGCCAATGCCGACAACCAGGTCAAGGACGTATCGACCATCCTCTTTGATCTGCGTATTCTCGACACCGCCAGCGATGCGGCCGGAGAACACGCCAAGTTCGGTGTGCTTGATCCAAGCAAAGCCCAACCCGGGGAAAATGGCGTGGGCAAGATGATCGCCCTGAAAAATTCTTCCGGATCCAACTTGGCCCAGTTGATCATAGGCTCGGTAACCGAGGGCTTGAACAACGTCCGCTACGTCCGCAAACCCGATGAAAGCACGGTCTTTACCGCAGAACTTCAAAACGTCAACGACGTCTCGACCAAATTCGTGGACTGGGTCGAGAAAGATTTCCTCGATTTGGACAAGTGGAACGTCAAGCAGGTGACTTTGGACAACTACGAGGTCAATCTGGCCCAAGGACAACTCAAGAGGGACACCCCGCCTTTCGTTCTCGATTATGACAATTCCGAGTGGAAGCTTTCCGGTTCCTCCCTTACCGAGAAGGAGGAATTGAACAAGGACAAGCTCGATTCCATGAAGGATGCTTTCGATGACTTGGAGATCATAGACGTCGAGAGAAAGCCCGAAATCCTCGTAAATAATCTCAAACAAGGAAACGAGTTCTTTTCGAACCTTCAGGATGCCAAAAACCAAGCGGTCGTTCAATCGCTTCAGCAAAAAGGCTTTTACACTGTCGCCGTAAAGAATCCAGCGGGACAAACAGTACCCAAGGTCGTGTCCAACAAGGGTGAGATTTTGGTTGGAATGAACGACGGAGTCGAATACGTCCTGCGCTTCGGGGAAACCTATCGTGGGCCCGAGGAGGACGAAAACTCGACTGGAGACAGCCGCTACATCTACGCTTTCGCCCGGGTAAATCCCCGTTTGCTTGATCCTCCGTCGCTTGAGCCAGTCCCTCCCCCCTTGAGTGCTCCTGCTGTTGTTCCGCCAGTCGATGGAAACCAGTCGACCCCAGGCGATTCCAATTCGACTCAGGGTGAAAAGGGCGACGAAGGAAACAAAGGGGATGAAAGCGCTCCGCCCGCGGTTGTCCCCCCCGGTCCCCCACCTGACTTCGTTCCACCCACCGCTCCTCCAAGTGCCCCTCCCCCTCTGCCCCAAGGATTGGAATTAAATGCGACTGGAGGCACGAAAGCCGACCCGGTCGAGGATTTCGCCAAAAAGAAAGCGGACAGGGATGCGGAGATCGCAAGGATTCAAGCTGCGAACGCAGCCAAGCAAAGGGAATTTCAGGATAAACAGAACAAAGCTCAAAAGCGCGTGAACGAGCTGAACGAAAACCTGGCCGGTTGGTATTACGTGATTTCCAATGAAGTCTACGAAAAAATAAGGCTGGAAAGAAAGGACTTCGTCCGGATCAAGAAAGATGATGCCGAGGCTCGGCCCGAAGAGGTCAAAGCGTCCCATATCCTTATCTCCTTCAAAGGAGCCGACCGGGCGGATGCAGAGGTAACCCGGAGCAAGGAAGAGGCCAAAGCCGAAGCCCAAAGAATCAGAGATTTGATCGTGAACGAGGGCAAAGATTTTGCCGAAATGGCGCAAGAACACTCCAACGGACCGAGCAAGACGAAAGGCGGAGACCTCGGAAAGTTCAAGTTCGAGGTTATGGCCAAGCCTTTCTCGGAGGCAGCCTTTGCCTTGGAGGTAGGAGCTGTCTCCGAAGTCGTGGAGACCGGGTTCGGGTTTCACGTCATCAAAAGAACCGAATAAAAAGCTTCCTGACTTTCTCCCAAAGCCCGCCAGCCTGATGTGAGAGATCAGGCAGGCGGGCTTTTTCCTTTCAAGCGTCGAATGAAGTCGATATTGTGCACGCTATGCCACTCTCCTTTCTAAAAAAGAGGAATAGCCCGCTTTGGGCTCGAATCCATTCCGATGACGCGACCCGTCTTCGTCTCAAATACGATACCTACTATCATATCTTCGAGAGGCAGTCCGGGACAAGAGTGGTCAAAGACGGGAAGGAATTCGTCATGCTTTCCAGCAACGATTACTTGGGTCTTTCCCATCACCCGAAAATCAAGGAAGCAGGCAAGAAGGCACTGGAAGAATGGGGAAGCAGTACGACGGGAGCGCGCTTGGCCAACGGCGGACGAATCTTCCATCAAGAACTCGAAGAGAAGTTGGCTGCATTTCTGGGGAAAGAGGCCTGTCACGTCTTTTCCGCCGGTTATTTGGCATGCGCCAGTGCCGTAACGGGATTTTCCGACCGGAAGGATCTGCTCTTCGCCGACAAGAATCTGCATTCTTCCCTTTGGAGCGGAATCAAATTGAGCGGAGCCCGTTGCGAGCGCTTCGCCCACAACAACCCCGCTCATCTTCGAGAAATCCTTGAATACGAGGACGATTCGGTAGAAAAGATTTTCGTATTGGAAGGTGTCTACTCGATGGAGGGGCATATCGCAAAATTGCCCGAATTCATCCAATTGGCGGAAGAATTCAAAGCCTTTGTCGTAATGGACGACGCTCATGGCTTCGGGGTTCTTGGAAACGAAGGTCGAGGAACAGCCGATCACTTTGGAATGAGCGATCAAGTGGACGTCCTGTGTGGAAGCTTCTCCAAATCACTCGCCGGAGCGGGTGGATTCGTCGCCTCGACCCGCGAAGGCATCGACTACATGAGAAGTCATTCCAAACAGACGATTTTCTCGGCCGCCCTCTCCCCTGCTTCCTGCGCATGCGCCCAAGCCGCCCTCGAAGTCATGCAGGACGAACCGGAGCATCACGAGCGCCTGCAAAAGAACCTGAAACGCTACCGGGACATTCTTTCGAACCTCGAGTTGGACACTTGGGAGAGCGAAACCCCTGCCATCCCCATCGTTTTGGGTGAAAAGGAAAAGGTCTACTACTTTTGGAAAGCCCTCTTGGAAAAAGGCATTTATGCGATTATCTCGATCGCTCCCGGCGTCCCACCTGGAAAAGACTTGATCCGTACCGCCATTTCGGCGGCTCATACCGACGAAGATTTGGACAAGATCGAAGATGCCTTGATCTACGCGAAAAGTAAAATCTAGGGCCCCTACAGTGGGAAGAATATTCATCGACGTCACTCAATCCTGTCGATCCTCGAACAACTCGGGGATTCAGGTAGTAACGCGTAATCTTTTTCGTGAAATCGATACCCTTCACAAGGTGATTCCCATGATATGGGACGACCGCTTGCGCAAGTACGCTCAGTTAAGTCCGACCGAGAAAAAGAATTTGGTCAATCCTTTTTCCAAAAGATACAAACCGAAAGCTCGGCCAAACAAACAGGAAAATCCATTCTACAAGGAATTGTTTTCCACCCTGCTCAGACTAAGGAAGGGCATATCCTTGAAAGGAAAACCACAGGATCAAGATTTCATTCTCTTCCCCGAAGTTTTCCGTGACAACCGAGTGTTTTCGCTACCAAACTTGCTCCATCCTGAACTTTGCAAAGGAGCCATTTTTCACGATGCAAATGTCTTGCGTAATTCCGAAAACACTCCTCGAGCCAGAATT
>JAYOII010000220.1:0-5475 GCA_038118685.1 Opitutia bacterium | reverse complement strand
CCTTTCCTCGAAGGGAAGTCGAGTGTCGGCAGGTTGGGCATTGACATCCATGCGACGGCGGGAAAGGGGGACGTCGGGTTTTGCAACCATTGGACTTTGGAAATCTCGGTTTCTCAACCGGTCCGCGTTTATGCGGGCATGCCGATCGGCCAGCTGATTTACTTCTTGGTGGAGGGTGAAGTGGACGTTGATTATGCAAGCAAGGCTTCGGCCAAATATAACCAGCGTACACCCGAGCCCGTCGAGTCCATGATGTGGAGAAATAAATTTTGAATTTTGGAAAACCCTCTGCACCGAGAAATTCTTGAGGAACACGCCCGTTCCCCTAACCATCAATCTTCCTTGGAGCAATCGGACCGTCAGTCCGCTTGGACAAGTCCAAAGACCGGAAACGTTTGTTCGGTGGCAATCTCCGCGGGGGACGGTCGAATAGACGGGATTCAGGCCAAGGTTGAAGGTTCGGCGTTGGCGGTTGCATGCTCGTCTTTGATGGGTTGCGCCGTGAAGGGCATTCCTGTCGAGGAAGCCCTTGCCTTGGCCAAGTCGGTGATTGAATTTCTCGAGAATGACAAGGAAGTTTCTTTGCCCGGGGACTTGGTCGTGTACGAGTCAATCGTTCGGTTTCCCGAGAGACATGACTGCGCCCTGCTTGCTTGGCGGGCTTTGCTTTTGGCCCTGAACTCTTAGAACGATCTTCCGTACCCTCTGCCTTGGCGCCTGAAATCGTTCCACCCGGCCTGTCGTTGCCGATAGGATGAGTGAGCGTTGTGCAATTCGTACTGCGACTCGGGCAGTTCCTTGAGAAAGCGACTTTGCATGAGGCGCACCGGCGTCCCTTTTTGGTTGGAGAGCATCGGGAAAACAAGATGAAGGGAACGTTCCGCCCGGGTGGTCGCAACGTAAAACAGTCGCCTTTCTTCTTCCAAGTCGCTTTCCCCGTCAATGGCGCGTTTGTTCGGGAAGAGGCCGTCGGCCAGCCCGATGATGAAGACATGGGGAAACTCCAACCCCTTGGACTGATGAATGGTGGACAGGCGAAGGCATCTTTCGCCTTGGCGCACAACACGATCACCCGATTCGGAGCTCAGGAGAACAAGTTGGGAAAGCATTTCGTGAAGGTTCTCATGCTTGCTGGCGAAATCCACCAAGCTCTCCAAGTCTTCTTCCCTCCTTGGCCAATTTTCATAGGTGGCCCGCAAGTACTCTTGATACCAACCGTGAATCGCCTCATCGACAACCTTGGTCGGAGTAGCGTTTCCCGCCAGGCGGTCAATGGACTGAAGGGTTTCGACCAAGTCGGTCCAATCTTCCTTGGCGTCTGTGGGAACTTTCTTGAACACGCTTTCCTCGGCCAATGCGTCCGTTATTCTCAGCTCCTTTTCCTTGGCGATCTTTTCCGCCATGCCGAGTAATTTGGCGGCGGTCTTTTCACCCACTTTCGGCAACAGGCAGGCAAAGCGAAGAAAGGCCGTTAAGTCTTTGGGGTTGGCTACAAAACGTATCTGGGCGACGAGGTCTTTGACGTGAGCCTGCTCGAAAAAACGCAAGCCACTCGTTATGACGAAGGGCATTCCTCTGCGGGAAAGCTCAACCTGAAGTTCCATGGCGTGGTAGTGGGCCCGGTAGAGGATCGCTATGTCGTCGTATTGAGCTCCGCTGTCCACAAGTTGCTCGACCTTGGCCAGGACGAAATCCGCTTGTTGGTAACCGTCCATCGTCGGAACGACCACAGGCAGGCTCTCGTGAGGCCTGGAGGGCTTGAGAATTTTGGAGTAACTGTTCTCCTCGTCACGATGATCAAGTATGCAGTTGGCCAGTTTTAGAATTTCAGGGGAACTGCGGTAATTGGTCTCGATCTTGAAAATCTTGGTTCCGGGATGCTTTTCGGGAAAGCCCATGATTTGGTCAAGGTCGGCACCCCGCCAAGTGTAGATGCATTGGGCATCATCGCCGACTGCCATGATCTGATGGTGTATTCCGATCTTGTCCACGATCTGGGCCTGCAGAGAATTCACGTCCTGATACTCGTCGACAAGAATATGGGAGAATCGGTTTTGATAGTATTGGGCGGCCTCTTGATTGTTGGATAGCACGTCCAGGCAATAAACGAGCAAATCATCGTAATCGGCTAGGCCGCGTTCAAGTTTGACCTCCTGATACTCTCGGGCGAAATCATCGATTTTGGTCAGGAGTTCTCCGTTGGACGGATAACGCCCCTTGGCAATCATTTCGACGGGCTCCATGATGTTGCGCGCGTAACTGATCAAGCCCTTGATTGGTTTGGCTTTCGGGTTTTCCTTTGATTTGAAAAAACCGGGATCCAGTTCCCTTATGATCTCGTTAAGCAGGGAATCGGAATCACCATCATCCAGAATGGTGAAGTTCTTGGCTAAACCGACCGAATCACCGTACAAGCGGAGAATTTGCCCGCCGACGCTATGAAAGGTTCCGCCTAGAAACCTGTGCGCTCCGACACCTGTCAGTTCCTCGACCCGGTCGAGCATTTGCTTGGATGCCTTGTTGGTAAAGGTCAGCAGGAGGATCGCCTCCGGGCTTACGCCCTGAGTCAGCAGATAAGCCACCCGGTAAGTCAAGGTCCGGGTTTTGCCCGAACCCGCGCCCGCCAAGACGAGGGCGGGGCCGTCAGGGGCGGTTACCGCTTGAAATTGATCTTCGTTTAACTCGGACTTGAAATCGATCTCCGGGGTCGTATTGACAGGTGGTGGAGATCCGAACATATCCTCTTCTTCATCTTCGTAGTCGTACACGATTGCTAGCTTTCTCCTAAAGAGACAAATCGGGCAAGCGTATTCAGTCGAGGTTCGTTTGCAAGGGCGCCAAATGATCTCGGTGAACGACCTCCGGCCTATTTCTGCCAGGGAATGCATCCAGCACGTCGGCGTTTGTTTTTCCTTGGATGAGAAGCAATTCTTCCTTACCGAAACGAGAAATGCCGCGAGCGATCGTTTTGCCTGCAGGGTTGACGATCTCCACGACTTCGGCCCTGTCAAAGTCTCCGTTCACTTCGGTCAATCCCCTGGCCAAAAGGCTTCCGCCATTCAAAAGAATGGCCTCGCAGGCGCCTGCGTCGATTTGCAACGTTCCCTTGGGTTCGGGAAAAAAGGCAAGCCACTTCTTCCTCCCGTTCAAATCAAGTCCCGAAGGAGCAAAAAAGGTTCCTTCCGCTTGTCCATTGATGATTTTAACAAGTTCTTGAGGGTTTTCTCCGCTTCCGATGAAGACGGCGCATCCGGATTTGGTCGCTATTTTCGCTGCGGTTATTTTGGTCGTCATTCCACCCACGGCCGTCGGGCTTGTGGTTCCTTGAGCCATTTGCTCGATGGAGGGAGTGATTTCCGCCACGAACGGGATAAGCCGTCCGGCGTCCGGGTGGGTCATCAATCCTTTTGCCGTGGAGAGGATCACGAGAAGTTCGGCCGTCCCCAAGGATGCCAAAAGGGCCGACAGCACGTCGTTGTCACCGAACTTGATCTCTTCGTCACTGACGGAATCGTTCTCGTTGACGATGGGTACGATCCCTCTTTCAAGCAAACTGGCAAGGGTTTCCTGAACTTTTATGGAACGGTCTCTGCTCTTGAAATCTTCCCGCGTGAGCAAGACTTGGGAAGCAATCAAGCCGACGCTCTCAAGTGCTTCGCTCCAAGCATTCATGAGTAAACATTGACCTACGGAGGCACAAGCGCGCAGGAGGGCAAGCTCTTTCGGCCGTTCCTCGATACCCAGTTTTCCCATGCCCAATCCAACGGAGCCCGAGCTTACCAAAATGGTTTCCGTCTCGGAAGCCTTTAAGTCCCTAATACCTTCGGCCAACCGAACCATCCGGTTCAAGTGAATTCGTCCTTCGCCGGCCGAAAGGATGCCTGTGCCTAGCTTGATGACGACTTTTTTCAACCTTCGAATCCCCGTGGTTTCTTTTGGGTGTCGTTCAATTTTTCAGGTCTGAAAACCGTGGGTTCGAATTAACTCTGAAGATCAAACCTTTCTCAGGTCATCCTCCTTGGAGGAAAGGGCTTCGTTGATTTTGGTTACGTTGTCATCGGTCTTTTTTTGCACGTCTTTTTCCGCCCGCTTGAAATCATCTTCGGGCAGACCTTCCTTTTGGGCTTCCTTTAGAGAATCCATCGCCTCTTTGCGGGAAGCACGAATGCCGATCCGACCTTGCTCGGCGAAACCTTGGGCCATTTTGCAAAGTTCCTCCCTGCGTTCACCACTTAGCTCGGGTATGGGTAACCTGATGAGTTCTCCAGTAACAATCGGGTTGATCCCAATTTTAGCCTCGAGCAATGCTTTTTCGATGGGAGCCGTGGATGCTTTGTCCCACGGTTGAATTTGGATGGTGCGGGCGTCTGGAGTCGTGATGGCGGCGACGTCACGAAGTTTCATATTGGAACCGTAAACGTCGACGGTTATGTTTTCCACCATCGAGGTGTTGGCCTTTCCGGTATGAAGGGTCGAAAACTCATGCAAAACATGATCAACCGATTTTTGCATTTCCGAATCCATATTGTCGAAAATTTGATTTGTTTCCATAGTGTATTTTGTTTCAGTTTACCGTTGAATTACCTTGGCCGATTGGCTGAGAGAAATTCCCGAGGCTTGGTCATTCTTCTACGATCGTCCCAAAGCTTTTGCCGGAGACTGCGGTCCTGATCGATTTCTTTTGCCTCAGGTCGAAGACCAGAATGGGCATACGGTTGTCCATGCAAAGGGAAAAGGCAGTAGAATCCATTACCGAGAGTCGGTTTTCCAAGCATTGCATGTAGCTGAGACGATCATATTTCTTGGCATCATCATGCTTGTGAGGATCCTTGTCGTAGATACCGTCGACTTTGGTGGCCTTCAGGATTATGTCGGCGGAAATCTCGCTTGCCCGCAGGGCGGCCGCGGTGTCCGTGGAGAAGTACGGGTTTCCCGTTCCTGCGACAAAAATGACGATTCGGCCTCTTTCCAAATGGCGGATGGCCCGTCTTTGTATATAGGGCTCGGCCAACTTGTCCATGGGTATGGCGCTTTGCACCCGTACGACCGCACCCATTTTCTCAAGCCGGTCCATAAGAGCAAGCCCGTTGATCACCGTTGCAAGCATACCCATCGAATCCCCGGTCGTACGGTCAATTCCCTTGTCGCTACCTTGCAGGCCTCTGAAAATATTTCCTCCTCCGACAACCAGGCCAACCTCTACGCCCATATCGGAAACGGCTTTGATCTCCTCGCAAATGTTTTCCAAAGACTTTGCGTGAATGGGTTCGCCCTCACTCCGGCTTCCCAATATTTCTCCGCTGATCTTAAGGACGATTCTCTTGTACTGGGGAGTCATGGATTATGCGTTCGCAGGAGCAACATTCTTGACTTTGAATGGGCGATGTTCATAGTTTGCGTGCGTAGCCTGGTGGTGTAACGGTAGCACAGGAGTTTTTGGTACTCTCAGTCGGGGTTCGAATCCCTGCCGGGCTG
>JAYOII010000219.1:0-5495 GCA_038118685.1 Opitutia bacterium | reverse complement strand
AGGCGTTCAGGTTCGAGAAGTCCTCGAACTCCGCCCGGAAACCACCATCCACGCCACGACAAAGCACGGCCACCGCATCATGCGAATGAAGAGACTCGAAGTGCGAGCATACTACGCGAAAGTCAATGATTCGAGTCTCCTCGTTCAAATGAGCGAAAAGCAAACGGGCGGCATCTTCGACGAATTTGACTTTGGCACCGTTTAACTCGGCAAAGGCTTGCTCGTCTTCCCGTCTGACCATGACTTGGGTCTCCGTACGGAGTGCGTTAATGCAAAGGTCGCGCAAATCAAGTAGGGAGATTTCCTTCTCCGGATGGACCTCGACGCTGATCCGAGCCTTACTCCGTTGGGAGTGTGGGATGGCAAGAAGGTTCCTTTTTTCCCTGGCATGCTCGGAAAGTTCCGAAGCGCAGGGACAGGCCGACGAATAAACGAAGTCAAAATGGATGATTTTGCGAATCCTGTCGGCGCAATCGATGACACCCTCGAAGCAACAATCATAAAACTGAAACCCCTGCAAGCCGCTGCGAAGGCTTTCCTGCAACATGGGGTAAGAAAAGTTCGCCTTCAGGCGGGCTTCCTTCGAATCGAGCTTTTCCTTGTAATGCCGGAGAATCTTTCCCAAGAGCTCGGGGGAAAAAGTTTCGTTTTTGTATTCGTAAAAAATACGGATGATGCGGGACATGTTGATTCCCTTTTTGTCCGCATCGAGGCTCACGGTACCAGTGACCGAGGTTTCGATGTTCAGAGCTTCTCCGTCGGGACCGACGAAACCCAAGGGCAAGCGAAAACCGGAAATCCCTACCTGAAGAATGGGAACCGGAGCCCCTTCGAGGCCGGAAGCACCGGAATTTTGCACGTCGGGCAGAGAATCTCTGTACTCGGGGGTAACCAAGAAATTCTCGTCGTACTCACGGCGCAATTCGTGCGGTTTGTCGGATTGGGTGTCCATGTTGTGAAATTATGTTAAAAACTCCGCTGAAAGCAAACTCACTTCGCCTTGCCTTGGTTGGCGACCGCCTCCATGGCCTTGGCGACTTTGTCCGGATCGCCAAGGTACTGGCGGTTGATTGGCTTGAGGTTCTCATCCAACTCGTAAACCAGAGGCATGCCGGTCGGGACGTTCATGCCAAGAATATCCTCCTCGGACACCTCGTCCAAATACTTGATCAGGGCGCGGAGGGAATTGCCGTGAGCGGCAATCAGGACGTTCTTCCCCTTCCTGATTTGAGGCGCAATGGTCGACTCCCAAAGAGGAAGGAAGCGGGCCACCGTATCCTTGAGGCACTCGGTGAGAGGAATATCGGATTCGTCCAAGTCCGCATAGCGACGGTCTTTGCCGGCATACCCTTCGTCATCCTTGCTCATCGGGGGCGGCGGAATATCGTAACTCCGGCGCCAGACGAGAACCTGCTCGTCCCCGTGCTTCTCGGCAGTCTCGGCCTTGTTGAGCCCCTGCAAGGCGCCATAGTGACGCTCATTCAAGCGCCATTCTCTGTGAACGGGAATCCAAACCTGATCCATCTCGGTCAGGGCCAACCATAACGTCCGGATGGCCCGAGTCAGCCGAGAGGTGTAAGCGACGTCGAAGGCAAACCCGGCCTCTTTCATCTGACGACCGGCCTCCCGGCCTTCGCTCTCACCCTGCTCGGTCAGGTTGACGTCGTGCCAACCGGTGAAGCGGTTATCGAGGTTCCACTGGCTTTCGCCGTGTCGAAGCAATACTAATTTGTGCATGATGGAAAAAGTTAGCCTTCCACCATAGGGGATTTATCTCCCCCCGTCACGACTATATTGCAGGCATGGCCATGAACCGGAATTCGAATCCTTTGTGTTTTTATCATTTCTCCGATCTTAGGCAAAATTGGAAGGAGATGATGGACAAGAGCGTTTTACTCGTCCTGAGTTGAGACGGGCAAACTCGTTACGGCATGGGAAAAGAATCCATTTGATGGTTAGCCGGCCAAGAGAGCTTCGGGGTGGATTCGCTTGCCTGAAAAAGGAGTCATAAAGAGGAAGCAATCCACTCCTTGCTTGTGGGTAGGCAAAACTAGATTCCGGGCCGGACTTCCCGCACTTCAAGATTTCATCCGTTTTTTCTATAATCCTTGAATATCCTTTGTTTTCGAATAACGATACCAACTATGTTCGGAAGGCTTCTTCTTCTTTTTATCTTTATTCCTCTCGCAGAGCTTTACCTGCTTATGTTGCTGGGTAACCGAATCGGCCCCATGCCTACTATCGGCCTCATTGTACTGACGGGTTTCATCGGGGCCGGACTGGCTCGATCGCAGGGGCTCTCCACCATGAGAAAAATCCAAGAGGAAATGAGACAAGGAAGGCCACCGGCTCAGGAATTGGTCGAGGGGGTGATGATTTTGATCGGTGGAATCGTACTGCTGACTCCGGGAATTTTGACCGACCTGTTCGGATTTGCCTTGCTCCTTCCCGGCATCCGCAAATCCATTGCCCGGAAACTCAAGGAAAACCTCGTGCAATCGGTCGCCGCCGGCAAACCTCCCTCCGACCGTTCGTCCGGCCCCCGAAAGCGGGACGACGACGTCATAGACGTTTAGGTCCATACCCTCAGACAGCATGATGATCAAGGTGTTGAAGATCTGGATATCCAAGGGGCATGACTTCAAAGGACGGCATGGCAAAGGCCGCATGAATTTCCAGACTGAGAGCCGAGACATGGTCGAGTTAGTCGCGAACCGGGGAATCAAAGGTGACCGGTATTTCGACTACAAAACTGATTTCAAGGGGCAAATCACTTTCTTCTCCGAGGAAGTGGCTCGGCAACTTGAACAGGAACTCAAACTGCCGGCAGTGGACCGTTCGGCCTTCCGGAGAAACGCCTTGGTCAGCGGAACGGACCTCAATGAACTGGTGGGACGCAAGTTTACGATCGGCGGAGTCGAATTTTCGGGAAGCGAAGAATGCGCTCCTTGTTACTGGATGGAAGAGGCGATCGGCCCTGGTGCCCATGAATGGCTCAAGGGTCGGGGCGGTTTGCGTTGCCGAATACTCACAGGCGGAGAACTGAGCTTGGGAGAGAAAAAATTATCAATCGGAGACGGGTTGTGAAGCTTCCTCCCTTGGTTCCGGTTTCCGAAGTCCGGGCTCTTCTCGAATCAATCCTTGTCCGCCCGGAAACCATTTGTCTACCCCTCGACGAAGCGGCGGGAAAGATTTTGGCCAAGCCCATCGCCGCCGACCGGGACGGCCCGCCCTACGACCGGGTGATGATGGATGGCTATGCCTTGCGGGCAACGGATTCGAAGCTCGGAGGCTTCGAACTGGGCGGAACAAGCGTAGCCGGTTCAGCCCGGGCGAAGCTTGGGGACGAACCCGGCGCTGCTGTCGAAGTCATGACGGGGGCAATCCTGCCGGTGGGAGCCGATGCAGTCGTGCCCTACGAGTGGACGGTCCGGGAGGGCTCGCGAATCAAGTTGCTCGAAGAATTTACGATCGAAAAGGATCAGTTCATCCATTTTCAAGGATCGGATTACAAGAACGGAGACGTCCTGTCCGAAGAAGGAACTTCAATCGGCCCGGTGGAAACGGCCATTGCGGCGACCTGCGGACACCTGACGGTCGAAGTTTCGAGGTCGCCGAAAATTGCCATCCTCTCCACGGGAGACGAGTTGGTCCCCGTTTCCGAGACCCCGAAGGAACATCAGATACGACAATCAAACGCGAGCGCCATTCAATCGACCTTGGCTCTGGCGGGGTTTCCTCCGGTTTATTCGAGCCATTTGAGCGACGAAGCCAAGACCGAAGCCGACCGGCTTTCGGAGTGCATTTTTTCTCATGAGATCACCATCCTTTCCGGCGGGGTATCGAAAGGAACGAGAGACTGGATTCCCGAGGCCCTCGACGATTGCGCCAAGAGGCTTTTTCATGGCGTAGCACAAAGCCCCGGAAAGCCATTCGGGGTTTGGACGACGGAAAACCGCACGATTTTCGCCCTCCCCGGCAACCCGGTTTCCACCCTAGTCGGCGCGACCCGTTGGGTCGTTCCTTTTTTGCAGGCCAAGGTATCGGGGGTTTGGCCGACACCCCGGAAAATCGTCTCCTTGGAAAACATTGAAAACCGGACGAAGATGACGCGCTTGCAACCCGTCAGGCTTGTTGAAGACACGCAGGCTCAACCCGTAAGAATCAGAAACTCCGGAGACTTTGCCAACCTCGTGGCCACAAGCGGCCTTCTCGAAATCCCTCCAAAAAGCGAAAAGATCGAACCCTCCACCCCCCTGCCCTATTTCCCATGGACTCCTTGAACCCCGGATTATCTCACATCGATGAAAACGGCTTGCCCAAAATGGTCGACGTTTCGGCAAAACCCGAGACCGACCGCAGGGCCGAAGCCGAGGCCGTCGTGACCTTCCCCGAAGAGGCGTGGTCCCAGCTTGCGAAGGATGGTTTCACCACAAAGAAAGGAGGAATCTTCGACGTGGCGATCACTGCCGGAACGATGGCCTTGAAGAAAACTTCCGAGACCATTCCCTTTTGCCACGCCATCCCGATCGAAGGTTCGTCCATCTCCATTACCCCGGATGAATCCAAGCATGCATTGATCGTCCGCTGCTCGGTCAAGACCACCGCCCGCACGGGTGTCGAAATGGAGGCGATGACAGGAGCTTCGGCGGCCGGACTGACTCTCTACGACATGACGAAAAGCCTGGGACTCGGCATTGAGATCAGTTCCGTGCGCCTGCTTTCGAAAACCGGAGGGAAGTCCGATTACAAGAGCAAGAATGACTGACTGCGAACTATACGGGTTGGTCTTGGCCGGCGGGTTCAGCAAACGAATGAACCGGGACAAGGCGAACCTGATCTACCCGTTCCACGGCAAACCGCAATGGGAAGTCACGGCCGAATGCATCCGGCCCTTTTGCAAAGAAGTCTTCCTCTCGATTCGAGAGGGACAGCATCTCGACGGACTGGGCGAGGGGTCCTCCGAAACGTTGGTCGACCACGGTTTGAGCCAAGGCCCGTTCTCAGGATTCCTAAGCGCCATGGAACGGGTTCCCGGCCAAGCTCTTCTCGTGGTCGCCTGCGACTTGCCCTTGCTCGACGAATCGATCCTGAGGACAATGATCGAGCATCGCGGAGCGGCCGATGCCCTTGCCTTCCGAAGTTCAAGTGACGGCTTGCCCGAACCCCTCTGCGCTCTTTACGAACCCGCCATGCTCGAGGTATGCCGGACCGCTACCAATGACGGGGCTCGATGCCCGAGAAAGCTCCTCATGCAAAACGCGTCCTCCGTTCAACTGCTTGAACTGCCGGTAAAAGAGGCGCTCGACAACGCCAACACACCGGAGGATTTTGATCGACTATGCCGCAGGCTCGAACAAAAGAAGACGATCGCATGAAAATAACGGTTCTGTATTTTGGCCAACTCAAGGAAGAGGCGGGCACGGCCAGCGAAAGCTTGGAAATTGATGCCTCGACCGTGGCAAAGCTCTATGATCAACTCAAGGAAAGACACG
>JAYOII010000218.1:0-5503 GCA_038118685.1 Opitutia bacterium | reverse complement strand
GGTATCGAACGATCACGGGATTTATCCTTAATCGTCTGATCAAGAGTTTCAATTCTCTCAAAAGTCTCAAGTGGATTGTATGCTTTGCCTGAATAAACCAAAGCAAACAGGAAAACAGGAAGACATAATATAAGATGAGAAGACATGTAATTCATTAAGACCCGGGAATTACAGCTTTCAATACTTTATACTCTTTCACCGGGTACAGAGCCTTCATTTTGGTCAGTTCATCGACCATTTTCGTCATCATTTTTCTTAGTTTATCCGGGTGTTTTTCCGCTAAGTTGTTTGATTCACTGATGTCGTTCTTCAGGTTGAACAAAAAAATAACGCTTAGGTCCTGAATTTAGATATTCATAGATTACTTTCCAGTCGCAATTTCTCCAGATGGTAAAGAACTGACTTTTTCCACGACGTGGATAATGATTTAGGAAAACATCCCGATGATCAGAATTAATCTTCCCCGCAAAAAGATCCCGTGAAGACGGGGAGCGTGTACATCGTAAAGAAGAATTTAAAGGCTCCGGACAAGGACAACGAATGGTTTCATTATGAAATCATCGTGAAGGGCAAACGGATCGAAACCAAAGTGGACGGCAAGACCGTAGTGGTTTACGGGGAGGGCAAGGACGTCAAAGGAAAGAGGAAGCTTTCAAAAGGAACCATCGGACTTCAGACCCATGATCCCGGAAGCACGGTTCTGGTAAAAAACATCAAGGTCAAGTCTCTCTAAGAAGACTTTGTTGCCTCGGCTCTCAAGGAGAGTCAGGCAAGAGAGCGAACGTCACTCCGCCTTGGTGCCGTCGACCTTCCATGATCCCGCGCGTCAGGTTGATCGCCTGATCTTGGTGTCGAATCACTCTCAGTTCTTCGATCTTGCTTTCTCCTGAAATTGCCGAGATCTCAAGAGCAAGCTTGTTCAGGATGAGAGGGATTTTGTGGATCACGCGAACTTCTTGTCCTTCTCGGAGTTGACCGAGCGAGACTTCCGCATCCTTCAAGACCACCCCGTCGTGGAGCAGATTCAGTGAAAGCGAACCCGGGTTTTGCCCTTTTCCCATTCGAAAGGTCGTTTCCAGAACCGCTCCTTGACGCAGATCTTGAGCCATCGCCAATTGTATGGGTTTGGGGCCAACCGCCAAGGAGGGTTGTGAACTCAAGGTTTCGATTGCCACGTGGGCGTGAAAGGGAACCACGTAAACGGAACCTTCGAAGGATCCGTCCTGGCGTAGGCTTTTGAGCAACCCGGTGTGTTCGGGACCGGTTCCGAGGCTTGCGATTTCGAAAGGTTCTTTTCCTCCCCGCCAAGCTCTGACCTGAGAGATACCTCCTGCGAGTCCCGGTTTGGGGTCGTCATGCTCGGCGATCATCCGACGCAAAGCAGCGGCTTGGGCGGCGTTGAAGCCTTTGTCCAGATCCTCGGGCCACCACATGACGTGAAGTGCCGAAACGCCCCGCTCTCGGAGATAGAGCAACTGATCAAGAGCTTTTCCCTCGCTGGGGTTGAGCGAGGCATACTCGCCGACCAACATTCCGTCATACCCCGAGCTGTGCGCTCCCTGGCCTATGTTGCGCTTGCGGTCGTAGTAGGTTCCGTAGCGGGAAAACCCAAAGCCCGCCCCTGTCGTTAGCAGCCAGTCGATGGGAGAGATTCGAATCTCGCGCTCGGATATACCCACAATCGAGCCAAAGACGTAAGAGTCGGGAATTTGGTGGCTTTTGATCAGTTCGGGCGGGAACCCTGCGAGGAGTGCTTCCCGGTAACTGGAGCCCACTCGCCGGTAAATTTGGATCCGGTTGTATTCGACCCACTCTCGGAAATAGCGGTTTTCAGAATCATATCGATCCCAATCGCCCCGCAACAATCCACGGGGAGCATCGAAGAATTTTTTATCGAAATTCGATCCCATTTTCTCGTTGATCGTGTCGAGGTCCCCGTAAAGCGAGAGGAGATACTTGTAGAACCCCTCCAAGCTCTTGGGGTTGTAATCTCCAACCGAATTGCGGCCCGAAACGATCTCGTTCTCGTGGTTCGGTTCCACGGCAACCGTCATTTCCGGGTTTGACCGGTAATGAGGAGCAAGTTTCCTGTACAAGGCCCGTTGACCGTAGGTGTAATATCGATCGATGGATTCCTGTTCGAAGTTCTGCGTGCCGTAGTCGAAGAGTCGCTTATTGAAATATCCGCCGCCGGTGGGCTCGTTTTTTCGGTCCAGAAGTAGGTAACGGGGCAAGCCCGTCACCGGGTCCAGTTGATTGGAAAGGGCTCCGCTTGCGCGAATTGACCAACGATGAGTGAAACAGGCATTCCAGACGGTGGGAACTCCCGTATCATAGTCATCGGTCGACTTCCGGTGTTTCCCTCCGAATGCTCTCCGTTTCCAATCGATGCCCTCGACCCATTCCTCATAGCTCCGGTTTTCGATCTTTCCGGTCTGAACGAGCGGAGACCAGTATTGGGCCGCTCCAAGAAAGTTGTAGAGACTGTTTTTGACGTAACGGCCGTCCGGGAATTCACCCCAAGTCGCCCGGCTGCCATTGTGGACTTCCTGAGGATCGAACCAAAAAATATTCTCCATTCGTCCGGCATCAAGAGCGGGTTGCAAGCTTTCGTTCTTCCATGGGTAAAGAGATGAAACGAGAGGTTCCGGTCCCCCTAGATTGAAATCCCGGTCGGCGAAGGCGGATTCGAAGAGCCGGGATCTTGCGGGCGAAGAGTAAAAGTCGACCGCGGCTTCAGCCCCTTGGGGCATCAGACGATGAGCTCGTTTTTCGGCCAGGTTTTGAAGGAAAAGCTGATCCAGGGTCCGGTCGATTTTTATGAACAAGTCGTATTCGCGCGGATAATTTGCCTGGGCCGCACCGGGAACCTCGGGCGTATGGAGAACTTTGCCGGAAAAAGACAAGACGTAAACCGGCGGTTTGCTTGATGATGCGTGCCGCGAGGCGACCGCAATCTCGTCTCCTTTGAGTTCGGGCAGGAAGTCTCCGACGCAGACTGTGAAGGGCGCGGACAGTTTATCCGGAGGGGTTATTGAGCCAAGGAAGCCTCCTCCTTCGTTGAAAAAGCGCAATTGCTCCGATCGACTTGATCGAAGAGGGTAGGTGAGAATAACAGTCTCTCCTTTTGCGTTTAGTCCCGTCTCCACGCCAACGCCTCCTCGAATTTCGGGAGGGTAGGCGAGGAATTGGGTTTCGCATACCTGATAGGGCGAAAGAATTCGGACGACGGTGTGATTGTCCGGATGCTCGCCTTCTCCCGCTACGATACGCGGTCCGAGAGGAACGGGAGGACTGGCGGAAGGCTCCTTGGCCAGGCGTTTGGTTTCGGCATCGAGATCCAAATGACGGTAGGCGCTGAGCGTTACCGCGACCCCGTGTTTATCCTGCTTTCTTGCCGTCTCAATCGAAGTCCGCTGCGGTTTGACCTGATCCAAACCAATGCCGAAACGGGAAAGTCGATCGAAGTATTGGCCGAGTTTTGCTCTTTGGCGTAATTCGCGGTTTGCCGGAATCAGGCGACAATTCCGAATGCGATAGGTCCGGTCGGCTTCGGTGCCGAAGTCGATCCGCACCCACTTCAACGATTCACCCAATCCCCGGCCATCGAGCGAGAAGTCGTGCAGGTGCCACTTCCATCCATTCGCAGGCGAAGTGTCGAGAGTTTGATTTCGAACGCCGGATTCGGTAAGGAAGTAAAGAACTAGGGGTGTCGATTCGGGCGGAGCTTGGTATTCAAAGGCTAGAACATAGGGAGTTTCGGGCTGATGAGCCTCGGTGAATCCGGTGGTCATGACGAAGGGGTCTTTGCCCAGAGTCGAGATCGACCATCCGCCACCGGCCAAGGTTTCAACCGTTGCCTGGTTCCCTTTTTCTTTGAGTGAAAAAGGAAGGTGGTCGAGGGAAGTGAGGTTGAACTCGGGTTTCGCCTTAATCAAGCGCATGTCCCGGATGAGAAACTTCCTTCCGGTTTGCTCGCCGAAGTCAAAGCGCAGCCATTCGACTCTCTCCCTGAGTCCCCCGTCGCCTTTGCTTAGTTCGAAAGCGTGCCAACGCCAGTCTTTGGAGGCCGGCATCTCTTGATTGAGGTGTCGAAGCCCGCCGGGGGTCTGGTAGAGTACTTGGAAATTTTTCAGATCGGTCGAGCTCCGATACTGGAACATGACTCGATAGGGGGTAAAGGGATCGATTTTTTCCGTCAAGCCGACGGTACCCAGATAGGGATCGGAGCCCGTCGTGTGAATCTCTCGCACTCCATCCTTTCCTTTCTCCGTCCTAAGATCATGGCCTTTGTCGGCCAGTCCAAAGGCATGATAGGGCCGTTCCGTCCAATCGTTTGCACCGGCCAAGGCCTTTGAAACTGCAAAAGAAGCGACAGAGGTGATGACTCGAAACGCTAGGAAAGGAATCTTCATAGTGCGTGCGTTTTCAAGAGAATCTCCTGATGAAGACGGTCACGCCATTCATGAACGGACCGAGGGAGCACGATCAACAAAGACATGAAAGCTCGGCTTCGATTACCGAAGGAACTTTCTGATAGGAAAAATGGAGCGAAAGAACTTGAAGTCCCTGGACTCGAGACGGCGACCTTACTTGATCGCAACCGCTTTGGATGGAACCCCATTCTTGGGAATCTCGACTCCGGAGGTCCAGGCGATCGCATTCAGGATAAGGGTGCGCCAATCGTGGCTTCCCCAAGTTTCATGGTAGTGTCCGCCGGTGGTTCCGAACCCGCGGCTTTTTCCATCGGGACGCTCATAGGCCCAACCGATATGCTGAATTTCTCCGGCCGCCATTGATTTTCTTACGTGCGGGTTATTGGAATGAGGGCCGTCTTTGCGATCCATGGTGCTTTTCGGAGGATGAGCCGAAATGATGGGGGTAACTCCCTTCATGTCCGGTTGAAAACGCATGTGGTAGTACCATTCGTCTTTTTGGGTGAATGGCTTGACTCCGCGGGTGATGGGGTGCTTGGGGAGCGACTTGACCTCCGCCGTCCAATGTGGGTTGACCGACCAGTGAGTCTCGAAGTATCCGCCCATGGCCTTAAGCATGAGGTCTCCGGAGCGTCCGATGGGCACTTCCACGGCATAGTGCATGAAAACGAACCCGACACCGGCATCGATGAGCTTTTCGAACTGGTCGAGGTGCTTCATTACGAGGTGTCCTTTGCCGCCATTGCAGAAAATGACTACGCAGTCGGCTCCGTCGAAGGCTTTGGGGTCGGTCGGCCAACCTTTGTGCAAAGAGGTTTCGAAACCGAGTTTGCTATCCTCGAGGGCCTTGGCAAGAAGCTCGTTACCGCTCTCATGAGCATGGGTCTTGGAATTTTTTCCCTTGTCGGCGAGAAAGACGACTTTCTTGTTCGCGGCAAAGGCGAGAGAAGAAAAGGCAAAGGCTGCAAGTGCGATGACGAGGAGAGATCGTGATAGTTGTTTCATAAGGTTGGGTTTAGGAAATAGTGACGGATGTCTTATTAAGAAAAAGGAGGTCGATTGTGAAG
>JAYOII010000217.1:0-5519 GCA_038118685.1 Opitutia bacterium | reverse complement strand
AAGATAAGCTCAAGGAGGAAATTGCCGCATTGGAAAAGAAGAAAAAGAGCATTTTTGCTCAAAACAAGAAGCAGATCGAAATGGTGGCCAACCTCGAAAAAGAGAAAGCGAAGATGAGTGCCGAAGTAGCCAAGCTCACCAAGGAACTGGCCGAGACTGAAGAGGAATGGGAGAAGATGAAGGATCCCGGCAAGTTGGTAAAAATGAAGGTCAAGCAAAGCGGGTCGGGGGCCGGGGGGGATTTGGAACCCACTTTCATCGAATGCCGAAGCGAAGGAATCAAGGTATACAAAGGGAAGGACGTTGCTTTCGAGGTCAAAACGGCCGCCATTTCCAAAGATCCAAAACTGCAGAACTTGGTGAAAGCCTTGGCCAAGGAAGCCCCGTACCGCACTTGGTTCAGTGCTCAAGGCACCCCGATGGATGCCCGTTACCTCAAGCGCGAAGGCCCAATGATCTATCTCAAGGACAAGAATGGCAGGGAACTAAAGTTTTCGAGCCTGAAGTTATCGAAAGCCTCCCAGCAAATTGCCGCCAAGTACGAAATTGCCCGCAAGGCAAAGAGGCCCGATCCGGAAGCCCGCTTCATTATTTTTCTTATTCGCAGCAATGGGTTTTCATCGTGGACGAAGACCGTGCAGGTTTGCGCCAAGTTTGACTGCAGGTATGGACAGATTCCTCTCGATGGGGAAGGGGAAATCGATCTTTCTCTCTTTGCGGGTCCATGAGGAAGAGAAAGAAAGAAGAAGGCCCAAGCTTGGATTCCCTTCTTGATACCATGACGACAGTGGTGGGAATCATGATCGTAATTTTGATTGTGGTTCAGTTGGGGGCCGATTCCGCCGTCAAGGAATACGTCGAAAGGGAAAAGGCGGCGAATTCCCAAAAATTGGAGGAGGATGCCATGAAGCATTACTTGAAGCAAAAAGCCACCCTGCTCGAGCAAAAGCAAAACCTACAAATGAGCATGGCGGCCAAAAACAAGGAGGACCAAAAGCTGATCCGGGAAATTGCGGCTCTCGAAAAGACTTTGACCGAAACCCGGTCCTCGATGCCCAAGAGTTTGAAACCCCCGCCGTCGATTCAAGCCGAAAAAAAGAAGGAGGAAGACAAGAAAAAGACCATCGAAGTTAAACTCAAAAAAATCAAGGGTTTGCTTGCCAAAGCGCCCAAGCCTTCCTCCGAAAGCCTGAGCAAAGACGTGAATTTGCCCGACCCGAAACCCGCTCCTCCGAATGCGAAGCCTTTTCGTTTTCTTTGCCGAGGTGGTAAAATTTATCCCATTGACGACAACCGCTTGATCGGTCGTGTGACGCAGGAACTCAAAAAAGCCAGCCTTACTCCGAACAAGGCCAAGGAGTATGACGGAAAAAAAGTTCTGGCGCATTTTTCAAAGGCAAAACCCGGAGATCCTTTTTTTCAGGCCATACCGCGCATCGATGCGAACAAACGGATCATCTTTGATTTGCGCAAGAAGAACGGATCGGGTGAGGATGAAACGGCTTTGTCCAAGGGAAACTCAAAGTACCTGGCCGCCCTTACTTCAATTACCCCCAAAAGTCATTATCTCCAATTCGAAGTTCATGCGGATAGTTTTGCCACCTATCTTGCCGCCCGCCACATTGCGAGTAAGCGGAATTTTCCCGCCGGTTGGAAACCCATAAGCAGGGGACCGCAGACCGACAGCACGCTTGCCTTGTGGAACGTTTTCGACTTGGGTCGGGCGGCTCTCCTTGCATCCAAGCCACCTCCACCCAAGCCAAGTGGCAAGCCGGCTCCCCCGAAAAAACCGACGAACGTTTTGGACTAGAGAGCCCGGAATCCGGTTTCCAGAGGTGTTTCGCCCGGGGTCCGCTCGAAACTTTCAGGCTGATTGACGGACAGGTTTTCCAAAATCTTGAACACCCATCCCGCTTTATCCGGAAACCCGGCTGCCTGAGCGACTTGTTCGGCGGTCATGACCTCGCCTTTTTTCCCAAGCAGGTGATCGCGAACGGCTTTCCGTACCTCCAAAACCGATGCGGCTGCCTTTTTGCCGGCTTCAACCCCCGGTTGATGGTAGGCATTGATGCCGACTAGGGAAGCATACAGACCGACCGCCCGCTCGAACAAGGCGATGAGGGCTCCGACGCTTGCCGGATTGACTTCCTTGATGGTCAGGGTGATCGATTTGCGTTCCTTTTCGTAAAGGGCGTCTCTGGTTCCCAGAAAGAAACCGTGCAGATAATCTCCCGAGTTCATTCCGTCCTCGTCCACCTCTGGTCCGTCCCCATCCCGATGCCTGAGCACCTCGATGAAAGTAGCGAAGAAATTAGGCACCCCTTCTCGCAATTGCTGGACGTAGGCATGCTGATCGGTCGAGCCTTTGTTGCCGTAGACGGCAATCCCCTGATGGACTACGTTCCCCTGCAAATCTTTCTCTTTGCCTAGCGATTCCATCACGAGTTGCTGAAGGTACTTGGCAAAGAGTTCGAGCCGGTCCTTGTAGGGGAGAATGACCATGTCGCGGGAACCTTTTCCTTCCGTCAGGCAATGCCATGAAAGAGCCAGCATGGCGGCGGGGTTCTTTCTGAAATTGTCTTGGCGGGTTATTTCGTCCATTTGCCCCGCGCCTTCGAGGAGTTGATCGACGTCGATGCCCTGGAGCGCGGCGGGCATCAACCCGACGGCTGCGGTTTCGCTCGTTCTGCCACCTACCCAATCCCACATCGGGAGAAAATCCAACCAGCCATTCCCGGTGGCATGTTTGTGCAGCCTGCTGCCTTCTCCGGTAATCGCAATTGCTTGTTTGGCAAAATCCAACCCATTGGCCGCAAACGCGTTTTCGGCCTCCAGCATGCCGTTCCTCGTCTCGGGGGTGCCGCCCGATTTGGAAATGACGAGGGCAAGGGTCGTGGAAAGCCTCGGCCCGATTTCGGCAAGGGTCAGGTCGATCCCGTCGGGATCGGTGTTGTCGAAGAAATGGACGGCAAGCTTGTCGCGGTTTGGATGCCCCAAGGCTTTTCCCACAAATTGGGGGCCGAGGGCCGAACCGCCGATTCCAATGACCAAAAGATCGGTAAACGGGCCCGCCGGAGCCTGCAACTCTCCTTGATGGACTTGCTTCGCGAGGCTCTTGATTTTTGCGTTTGTCTCCCGGATCGCCTTGCTGATCTCCTCGCTCGGAGCCCGTTCCGGAGATCTGAGCCAGTAGTGTCCGACCATTCGACCTTCGTCGGGGTTTGCGATTGCGCCTCCTTCGAGCTCTTGCATGGATGCCAATGCCTGCTCGGCATTGTTCGCCATCGAGTCCAAGTATTCTTCGGGAAAATCGACAAAGGAAAAGTCGGCCCAAAAATCGGCCTGTTCGAATGCCAGATAAAGGTCTTTATTCATGATTGTGTCAAAATTCGTCGGTTATGGCTCCTTGAGAGGCAGAGCTTACGAGTTTGGCGTATTTGGCCAACACGCCTCTTTTTTCCTTGGGTTCGGGGCGTACCCAATCGTCTTGGCGTTTTTTGATATCCTCTTCGGGCAAGTCGAGCGTGAGTTCGTTCTTTTCCGCATCAATGGTGATGGGATCGCCGTTTTGCAATAAACCCAAGGGCCCCCCGATCGCTGCTTCCGGAGTTACGTGCCCCACGACGAAGCCATGACTGCCCCCGGAGAATCGTCCGTCCGTGATCAAAGCGACTTTCTTGCCCAAGCCTTTGCCCATGATGGCGGAAGTGGGAGAAAGCATTTCGCGCATCCCCGGTCCGCCGACCGGACCCTCGTTTCGAATCACGACGACGTGACCGGCTTCGACTTCGCCATCCAGAATGCCCTTCAGGGAAGCCTCCTCCGACTCGTATACGATCGCTTTGCCGGAAAATCGCAGCCCTTCCTTGCCGGTGATTTTCGCTACCGCGCCTTCAGGGGCGAGGTTCCCATACAAGATACGCAGGTGACTGTCCCGCTTGATCGGATCGTCGAATGGTCGGACCAAGTCTTGTCCGCCGGGGTAGGGGGCGTAAGGTTGTGCTCCTTCCACGTTCTCCGCAAGGGTCTTGCCGGTAACGGTCATACAATCTCCGTGCAGCAAGCCTTCTTCGAGCAGAGTTTTGAGCAGGGGTCGCAGGCCTCCGATTCGGACGAAATGGGACATATTGTATTTGCCGCTTGGTTTCAGATCGCAAAGGACCGGAACCCGTTTGCCTATTTCGGTGAAGTCATCGAGCTCGAGAGGAACCCCGGCGGCATGGGCCATGGCCAGCAGATGAAGGACGGCATTGGTCGAGCCGCCCAAAGTAATGACCACCGTGATGGCGTTTTCGAAAGCCTTCCTGGTCATGATGTCACGGGGCTTGATATCCCGTTCGATCAGCTTGAGGACCGCAGCGCCTGCCTCTTGTGCGTCTTTGCGCTTGTCCTCGGAGACGGCCAACTGGGCCGAACTGTCGGGCAAGCTCATGCCCAAAGCCTCGATGGCCGAAGACATGGTGTTTGCCGTATACATTCCACCGCAGGAACCGGGGCCCGGAATGGCCTTCTTCTCGATCTCCACGAGCTCTGCGTGGTCGATTGCTCCCGATGCATGGGAGCCGACCGCCTCGAAGACGGAAACGATATCCAGGTTCCTGTCCTTGTGGATGCCGGGCAAAATGGTTCCGCCGTAGACAAAAACACCCGGTCTGTTGAGACGGGCCAAGGCAATGAGGCAGGCTGGCATGTTCTTGTCGCAGCCTCCGATGGTGACCACTCCGTCCATTCCTTCCGCACCGACTACCGTTTCGATCGAATCGGCGATCACTTCCCTGGAAACCAAGGAGTATCTCATTCCGGGGGTTCCCATGCTGATTCCGTCGGAAACGGTAATGGTACCGAAGGGAACGGCCTTTCCTCCCGCTTCATCGACTCCTTCCACCGAAGCTTTGCCCAGTTCGTCCAAATGGGAGTTGCATGGAGTGACCATGCTCCAGGCAGAGCAGACGGCGACTTGAGGTTTGGCAAAGTCCTCATCCTCGAAACCCACGGCCCGGAGCATCGAGCGGTTGGGAGCTCGGTCATCTCCGTCAACCACGATGGAAGAAAAATTTCGGTTACAACTACTCATAATTTTGATTAAGATTGATGGAGCTGAGAATATCGGGTTGTATATGAGCTGGCGAATACAAACCTATTCTCTTTACTGCGTAAACATTCTTTTTGTGGAAAATCCAAGCCTAGAGTCCCTAAGGGATGAAATCGACGAGATCGACTCTCAAATCGTTCGCCTGCTCAATCAACGCGTTCAGGCGGCGGTTGAAATTGGGCGGATCAAAGATGAGTTGGGCGTCGACCCATACGATCCGGCCCGCGAGGAGGAAGTTTTCAAAAAACTTCGGGCCCTGAACACCGGACCCATGCAAGGAGATTCCCTCCGTACGATTTACCGGGAAGTGATCTCCGCCTCCATCGCCTTGGAGAAATCGATGGTCATTGGATTTCTTGGACCCGAGGCAACTTATACCCACCAAGCGGCGGTAAAGAATTTCGGCGCGACTCTTTCGTACCGTCCG
>JAYOII010000216.1:0-5553 GCA_038118685.1 Opitutia bacterium | reverse complement strand
TTTTCATCGGAGCTCGCTCCCCTGCCCCGCTGGTTGACTTGAACCTGACTTCCGGTACCGTTGTTTTCGATACGGCTGGCGCTTGGACTCATTCATCCGGACTCAAAGGCAAGGGAACCGTAATCCGGTCCATTTTTTCCTCGAATGGACTGAGTTTCGGTTATGGCGTGTGCAGGTTCCGTTTTAATCACTTTTCATTGGGGCCCGGTGTTTCGGTGGTCGTGCGTGGATCCAATTCTCTTCTTTTCGATGTCGAAGGCAATGCCTCGGTTTCCACTCATATTTCCTTGGATGGAAAAAGCGGTTTGCAGGGTGTTTATTCCGGTTTGCCCGGATCAGGCGGATGGGCTTCGGGCCGTGGGCTCAGAGACACCGAAAACAATGGAAACCTTCACCCGGCGTTGAATGGCCAAGGACCGGGGGGAGGACGTGGTTACGAGAAGACGAAGTCCAATGGCGGCGGCAGTTATGGTGGTGAAGGAAGCGGAGGCTTTAATTTGGGGATTGCCGGAATGGTATACGGGGATGAAAAAATTACCCATCTCATCGGTGGTTCGGGCGGTGGGCACGCCGCCATTGGTACCGGGAATTCGGGCGGCGGCGGCGGCGCCATAGGCTTCGAAGTTACGGGGGATTTCGCGCTGGATGCAAATGCGTCCATTTCGGTGATCGGGGGTTCGGGTGATGCGGATATGGATTCATCGGGAGCCGGTGGTTCCGGAGGATCGATCCGGATCAAAGCTGCCAACATTTACAATGGGGGCCGTTTGTTGGCCATGGGTGGCAATGCGTTCGGTCTCGGGGGACCTGGTGGTGGAGGCAGGATCGCTCTTGCCACCGGTGGTACGCTTCAGGAAGGCGATACGAATGCTTCGGGCGGCAAATCTCTTGGCCTTTCACCTTCAACCCACCGTGCTTCCGACTTGATTGGACATTGGAAGTTTGACGAAAATGCCTCGGTTTCGGTTGCCGCGGATTCGAGCGGGAACGAATTGAATGGCACATAGATGGTTCGCCTCAAAGGTTGGCCGGAGTTCGAGGCGGAGCATTCTACTTCGACGGGAGTGACGACCGGGTTTTCCTTCCCTACGATCCCAAGATGGCCTTGGACAAATATTCGGTTTCCTTTTGGATTTATCCCGAGCGCAATATCAGCGATTCCTGGACCGGTCTTTTCGGTCGTGCCGGAAGGAATTACGCCATTTGGTTGGGGAATTCCAATCACGTAAGCTCTCCTTTTATTCATCACCGTTATGCCGAAGGCGCCAACACCAATCAAGGTCCTGGAAATCACTACCTCCCGGGTTGGAATCAATGGTACCACGTCGTTTGTACGAACGGTGGGACTGGTTCGGTGGCGCGAACCTTTGTCAACGGAAGTTATCTAGAGGGGAATGCGGTGCGCGAAATTCAGGTGGTCGAGAACTTGCCTGTCAACACTTCCGCTCCGCTCAATATCGGGGTTAACCCCGAGGCTGCCGGATCCAACGGCCAGCACTTTCAGGGAAGAATGGACGACGTGCGTCTTTACGCCATTGCCCTTGGCATCGAGGACGTTCAACTCATCTACAAGGGCGAGGCTCATATGAGTGCTTTGCAGAATACGGCTTCACGCGGAACCGTATTCAAAGCCACGACTCCTACCTTGCCGGCTTTCGCTGATCTTAACTTTACTTACGGTCAGAAAATCATTGGTTTTGATTTAGGTGAGCATCCCGGTTTGACCTATGCGTTGACCGGTCTTCCATCCGGGCTTTCCAATAGGAAGACTTTTGTTCCCAACGATATTCCGGGTGTTCTCGCATGGTATGCCGCGGACCGAAACGGTAGCTTTGACTATTACCCCGCTCGAACTTACGACCGTAACGACAGCCTTTACACGAGTGATCTCGTGCTAGGGCTTTCTTTTGATGAGACAAATGGCTCGGTCGCCCATGATTCGACCGGAAACGCGAACCACGCAAACCTCTTGAACCCCGGTCAATGGTCCACGGGCAAGTCGGGTGGTGGCGTTTCCTTTGATGGTGACAACGACGGAGTTTTCTTTTCCAAAGTCGGTTTCATGAACCAACCGAGCGAATTTTCCTTTTCGCTTTGGTTTAAACGGAACAGTGATTTGTCCGGCACTTCGACCAATCATGGGATCAACAACGTTTTGCTTGCTCAAAGCAGCGTCACTTTCAACGATAACTTCGAGGTTGGCAGCTCGGGGTCGGAGTTGGAGGTTTACCTGGATTCCGGCAACGGTTCCGAAGATGCCTCCCACACTTCTTCCGGAGCCGGGATTTCCGATGGAACTTGGCACCACTTGGGGGTTACCTATGGAACCGGCTTGAAGTTGTATTTGGACGGCAACTTGGTTCTTGACCGGCCGGAGTTTACCGGTCCCCTCGATTCATCACAGGATTCCCCGCTTTCCTTGGGTATTGCACGGGTGTTTTCCGACCAATGGGGCGATTTCAACGGTTCAATGGATGACCTGAGGCTCTTTGACCGTGAACTGAATGCTTCGGAAGTCGGTTCACTTTATGGTGGCGGCAACGGGGATTATTCCTCCGTTTACACGAGGAGTGAATCGGGAAGGGTTCGCGCCTGGGTCGATCTTTCCGGAGCGGGGAGAAACGCCGAAGCTTCATTCGAGACTTCGCCCAAACATGAATTCGACCCGTTGACCGGTGCGGAGATGGTCTTTTTCGATTATGGTAAAAAACTCTCCATCGCAGATTCCACTTCCATGCCCATGACCATCCATATGGTCGGGCGGGAAACGGGGGTCACCTTGCCGGACCGCGAACTTTTTACTTTTGCGGGTTGGCGCTTGGCTCACAATGGCAACTGGTCGCTTCGAAGGTGGAACAACAACAACCCGTCCATTGTCAGTTCAGCCCTGACAAACCTCAATTCCTTGGTCGGTTGGAAGTTTGACCGTTATGGCTATGAGTTGAGGGTCAATGGAATGACCGTAGACATTAGTTCTTCCGGAAATTGGCACCCGAACGTTTTGTTTGACCGCATAAACGAGGATACTTCGCTGGTGATGGGAGAATTGGTTTTGTACCCCCGTATTCTTACCGATGAAGAAAACCATTTGGTCGAAGGTTATTTGGCCAATCATTGGGGACTTGCGGGTGAACTTCCCTTTGATCACCCCTATAAAGCAGGTCTTCCGGCAGGCGCAGAAGGCTTGTTCCTCGAAGGTTCGCCTAGTCAGGCAGGGACCACTACGGTTACCATAAACGCGGCAAACGAACTTGGATCGGCATCCGCCACTTTCGATATCGTGGTGAATGCTTTGCCTCCTTCAATCCAAACCAACGGGGCGACCCAAGTTGGTTCCACGAGCGCTCTTTTGAACGCAAAACTGATTGATAACGGTGGCGAAGCTTCGTTGGTCTCATTCGATTGGGGGTTGAATGCGGGGAACCTTGACCAAAACACGACTCCGGCTCTTGAAGCAGTTCCCGGAGACATTCCCAGGATGTTGAATGGACTGAATCCCGGAACCACTTATTATTTTCGGGCCAAGGCAGTCAATTCCGGCGGGGTTTCCCTGGGGGATGCCATTTCCTCCCATCCGCTCTTCGATTGGCCCCTGAATGATACCGGTAGCACGGTTTCCGACTTGCAGGGTATTGCTTCCGGTACGATCGTGGGCGCCACTTCTTTCGTTGATCCGGCGCGCGGGTCGACTCTGCGATTCGATGGCTCGGATGATTACGTAACCTTCGGTGACCGAGATGAAATGGATTCTCCCGATCGTTTCACCGTGTCCCTCTGGTTCAAAAGGGAGCAAGACTTGTCGGACCGGCCGACGAATCATGCCGTGGACAATGTTTTGATCGCGCAGTCGAGTTCCAATTCGAACGACAATTTCGAAATCGGTACGGATGGCTCGTTTGTCGAGGTTTATGCGGATTCAGGAACTGCCGCCACTGATGCAACGGTACGCGTGGACGCGGGCATTACCGATGGCGTCTGGCATCACTTGGCCTTGTCTTATGGCAGTGAAATGATCCTCTATGTCGACGGGACCAAGGTCTCGACTTGGACTCAATACAACGGCCGGCTCGAGTCTAGTGGGGTTTCTCCGCTTTCTTTGGGAATCGCACGAGCGGGTAGCAACAATTGGGGTGAATTCAAAGGGCTCATGCAAGAGGTTCGAATTTACGACGTCGAGCTTTCGGCCTATGAGGTTGAAATCCTTTCCGGTCAAGGCTCCATCCAAAGCTTTACGACCGGAACTCAGCCTACCCCGCCCGTGGTCCGAACCCTTCCCGCCCTTTCGGTTACCGAGAGCAATGCCACTTTGGGGTATGAGTTAGTGACCTACGACGGTTCCGAGCCTGAAATCATCCTTTATTGGGGGCCGGTGGACCGTGGCGAAAACGAGGGCCTGTGGGCGAATCACGTCAGCTTGGGGAATCAAGGAGTTGGTTCGGGTTATCATGTCGTCACCGGTTTCACTCCCGGTCATGACATTCATTACCAAGTTCAGGCCAAGGGAGCGGCTCATAACGATTGGGGGGATGTCGCCGGGTTCACGCGGACCGTTTCGAGCCCTACCATATCGGTTCTTCCTTCCGTTGATCAAACGCAGAATTCGGCCACTTTGCGTGGGCGGGTGCTTGGTAACGGCGGAGTCGTTCAAACCATTGCCCTTTCGGAACCTCTTGTTTCCGATGGCCTGATCGCTCATTGGCGTTTTGACGAAGGCCAAGGTCAGGAAACGTACGATTCCACTGGTTTCACCACTGCAGCCCAGGTTTTCAGCGGGGCGAGTTGGGTGGACGGCAGGGGCGGACAATTCGGCAAGGCTCTGAATTTTGATGGGAGCAATCTTGCCTATGTTCGGGTTGGAACCTTCAGGATCGACGGGGACATGACTTTCAGCGGTTGGGCTTACAAAAGAAATTTAGGCAATTGGCAACGGATGTTTGATTTTGGCAATGGGGCGGACAACGACAATCTCCTTGTCGCCAACAGGGGCACTTCTTCCGAAGTGGAATGGGGAATCCGCAGAGGTGCAGGTAATATCGGTCTTGTCGCTCAGGATTTTTGGACCTTGAACGAGTGGCAGCACGTGGTTGCGACAGTGGATGAGTCCAGCGTTATGAAAATTTACCGGAATGGCCAGTTGATGGGATCCAGGCTCGGACATCTACCTAGAAACGTTGCCCGGACGAATCAGTTCATCGGTCGAAGCAATTGGCCTGACGCCTATTTCGACGGTATGATGGATGACATGCGGGTCTACGACCGGGCGATCAATCAGGACGAGGTGGCCTTGATTTATGCCGGCGATTTGGAGCAAAACGTTACGATGGGCGGAGAAGATCCTGTCATTACCTTGTTCTGGGGTGATGAAGATGCCGGGCAGACCACCGACCTCAATGCATCTTCCCCTGATGCCTGGGATGCCTCGAATTTACTGGGCGTTATGCCGACGGGTGAGTTTTCCTTCCCTCTTGCCGGGCTCCAAGTCGGCAAAACCTACTATTACCGCTTCATGGCCACCAATTCAGCCGGTTCGAGTTGGTCGCCAACGGTCGGGAC
>JAYOII010000215.1:0-5581 GCA_038118685.1 Opitutia bacterium | reverse complement strand
TTCATGGCTGGCCAAGCCGCGGTGAAAGCAGCCATTGAGGGTGAAACCGACAAGATGGTCATACTCGTCCGGTCAGAGGGAGAGAATTATCAGTGCGAGACTAGTTTGGCCGACCTTTCGGAAATTGCCAACGGGGTGAAGGAAATTCCTGAAGAATGGATATCCGAAGACGGAGTGAGCATGTCTGCTAAATTCATCAAGTATTGCCAGCCCCTCATTCAGGGTGAGGTGCAGGTTCCCTACGAGAATGGAGTTCCCTCCTTCGTGCGCCTTTCGAAGAAAAGAATCCGCAAGGTTTTGGATCCTCACGAATTCGAATAAGGCGTAAAGCCGAATTGTCCTGCCCCGTCAGGTTGCCCGCAAGGCATCCTTCAGGGTGTCTATGATCAGGTCGGGCTCTTCGGTTCCGACCGATAACCTGAGAAGATTCGGAGACAGCTTGGCCGAGGCCAGGCTGTTTTGGCCGTCTTTTGTTTTCAGTAGCTTGTAGTGGGCAAGATAGACATACGGGCAGCAAATGGAAAATTGGGTTCCGAAGCTAGGGCTCTTGAGCATTTCGAGGCGGTCATAAAAGGATTCGAACGAACCCTCCACCTCAAAGCTTGCCACGCAACCCGGGGAGTCGGAACCGGCTTGTCGCTCGAAAGATTTGCGGCTAGCCGATTGATAAGCCCAGTAAACTTTGGCGATCTTCGGGTGAGCTTCCAAAAATTCGACGACTTTGATCAAGGATTGATTGGTTTGCTCGATAAAGTTTTCGTAGCTTGGTATCTGCTCGGCCATCCGGAGAAGATCCCGCAAGAAAGGAGGGCATAGGAGTTCGGACGTTTTTTCGAATAATTCCCTTCCCAAAGACGAGCTGCGTGGGAAAGCCAAGCTTCCCATCATGACGTCCCCTTCGCAACCGGCGTATTTGGTCAAGCTATTCACCACGACGTCGGCGAGTCCCGAGACCTTTGCATTCTTCGGGGAGGCCATGGTCGGATCGATTACGAGGAGAGCATTCGATTTGAGGCAAAGCTCTTTGACCCTTTCCAAATTACAGGAGTGAAGAAGAGGGTTGGTCGGGAATTCCGTTACGATTCCGGCAATCCGCTCCCCGTGTTTCTCAAAAATCTCATCGAGTTGGCCAAAGTCGTCGAGGTGTTCGAGGGCAATGACCGGCTCCTCGTCCCCGGTCAGAAGATTCATTGCTTCGATGGTGTCGAGGTAGAGCCAACCAAGGCGAATCCAAAGGTCTTTTCCTTTGGCCCGGGCAACTTCGCAAGCCGTTTGAAAAAGCGAGTAGAATGCATTGGCTCCCGATGATCCGAGCAGCACGTCGTTCTCGGAAACTTCCGGACCGTGAGCTTTGGCGATGACTTTCCTTACCAATTGGGCGGGATCCTCGTTGTGAGCAAGGGTCTCCCGTTTGTCCGATTCTCCGATTTCAAAGAGGTGGTTTTCGGCTTGGCGGGAGGAGATTCCGCAACCCGAGTGTTGCAGGAAGGCGCCGATTGATTCGGCGTCTTCACTCCGTCCGGGTACCTGAAGTGAGGCGAAACTTCCATGGTCAACGATCTTTGAGTTGCTGATCGCATAGCGTCTGATTGCCTCCCGGGATGATTTTTCGTTCGCAAAGAGAAAACGCTGCCATTGGTCGTTTTGCTCCTGAGAATCCAAGTGACGAATCAATTCGCTGATCCGGTGATGCTGGACGAAACGAGGATAACCCGAACGCATGGATGCCCGAACGTCGGGATCTTTTTCCTCGTAACCGATCAAATCCCGAAACTTGGGCAGGCTTACGCAAACGGCGTGTTCCCGGTCCGGCACCGGTTGACCAAGGGCAAACCTACCCAAGCCCGTCGCCTTCACGGGGCAACTTCGTTTTCGATCAGTTGATCGAGGGTCTGGCGTTGTCGGATGAATGCGAGGGAACCGTCTTCTTTTCGCAGCACTTCGGCCGCCTCGGGAAAAGAATTGTAATTTTTGGCGGCCATGGACGAGCAATAGGCTCCGACTCCTTCGATTACGCAAAGGTCCCCGACCTCGCCCCTGGGCAATTTTCGGGTTGCCAACTCCTCGGCATCACCGGGAGCGGGGGTAAGCAAGTCCCCGGATTCGCAACAATGTCCGACCACGACTTGCTCCATCTCTTCTCTGAATTTATTTTGACCCTCTTCGGGAAGGAGGACGATCGGGTGTTGAGCGCCGTACAAGCTAGGGCGGAGAATTTCCGTCATTCCGGCATCCAATTTAAGGAAGCGATAGCCCTCGCTTCCCGTCGAAGTGACGTCCTGCAGCGTCGTGACCAAGCTGCAGGCATTTGCCAAAAGAAAAGTTCCTGGCTCGATTTCCAACTTTAATTCCCGGCCGGTTTCTTGGGCGAAATCTTCGAAGAGTTGTTTCACGGGTTCCCCGATTTCCCTGAGGTCGGTGGCTTTTTCGTCACTCATTCTGGCCACTTTGTATCCGCCTCCCAGGTTCAGGGTATGGACAGTCGGAAAGGCCCGAACGAGATCGAGGCTCATCGCGGCCACCTTTTTCCATACTTCAGGGTCTGAACCGGATCCGATATGAGTATGGATTCTCTCTACCGTAAGATCGTAATCCCGGCAGAGCGACTTTGCTTTTTCAAGATCATCTTTCCATATTCCGAAGCTACTGGCCGGTCCCCCTACGTTTGTCCGGTTCGTTCCACCCGAGCCGAGCCCGGGATTGAAGCGGAGGCCGATGAATTCACCTTTTCCCCATTGTCCGAACTTATGGATTTGGTGAAGGGAGCAAAGGTTCGTCTTAACACCGTCTTGTATCCAATACCTGAACTCATCCGGATATTCCTGAGTGCTCAAGGAGATGGACTCGGTCCCAACGCCGGCCCGGACCGCCCGCTCGACCTCAAACCCGGAGCTTGCGTCAATGCCCAAGCCTTCGCTATTGAGTATTCGGATGATGGCCGCGGTGGGGGCCGCTTTCATGGCATAGCGAGGAAAGAGCCCGAAGGCGTTGGGGAATTCCTTCACGGCCCGTGCATTCGCTCGAAGCGTAGCCTCGTCATAGACAAAGGTCGGCGTGCTGAAATCTATCTTGATTTGGTCAAGATTTTCCGGAGTCAAAAATCGTAAGGAATCCATTGTGGCTGAGTTGGCGGATATCGTATGCAAGACCGCTTCGGGTGGCAAGCTTGTCGTTATTTGCACAAAACCCGAAAGGTCAGATCGTATTCCTTCGTGCGGATTTTTTTACTGGATAGCTCGCGGCAAAAAGTTTCCTCCCAAGGAGGGAAAAAGACATCCCCTTCGAAGGGGGCGTCGATGAGCGTGAGGTAGAGCCGGTCCGCCAAAGGGATGGCTTCCTCATAAATTTTACGACCGCCGCAAACCCATGCCGTTTTCGCAGCTTTCCGGCAGGTTTTGATGGCGTCGGGCAAGGAATTGGATTTTTTTGCCCGGGCGAAGGTTTGATCGGGGTTTCGACTTAGAGCAATGACCTCTCTGCCGGATGCGAACCTCTCGAATTCATCATAGCACCGTCTTCCCATGATGAGGATTCCGTCTTTGGTCGTATCGAGGAAATATTTCCAGTCCTCCTCGATGGTCCAAGGTAATTTTCCTTTGTTTCCTATCACCCGGTCGTGTCCGCAGGCTGCAATAAGATTGATCATCGGTGGAAAAGAGAGTCGGTTTTTGTCTGTTGATAACGGTTTTCGTCGATTTATTCGTGCGTTCTGTTATGCAATGGGCAAGTCAGAGAAATGCAAACGAATAGCAAACTCTTTGGGGAGAGAATCTCGTTGCCCGATTCATGGCAGCGCAAAGCCCTTGCCTTTTTGAGAGATGGAAAGGACGTCGTTTTGCATGCCCCTACCGGAGCGGGCAAAACCTATGTTTTCGAGCAACTGCTCGAGTCCGGGTGGAAGGGGCGGGCCGTTTACACGGTTCCGACCCGGGCCTTGGCGAACGATAAGTTTCGTGAATGGCAGGCAAGGGGATGGGACGTGGGATTGGTCACGGGCGATTTGCGTTACCGGGTAAATTCCCGGGTCATCGTGGCAACGCTTGAAACGCAAAGAGGTTCGATGTCCGAAGATCTCGCCCCCGATCTTCTGGTGGTCGATGAATATCAATTGCTGGGAGACGAACAGAGAGGACCCGGATACGAGGTGACTTTGGCGATGGCCCCCAACCGGGTCCGTTTGCTTCTGATGAGCGGAAGTGTCGCGAACCCTCGGGAGGTCGTGGACTGGCTTGCGGGACATGGGCGGGAAGTCGTCCTTGTTTCGGAACTCAGGCGTCCCGTTCCCCTGGAGGAAGTGTTTGCCGAAACTCTCTTGAGGAAACCCTTTGGCGGTCGCAAGGTCAGAGGCCATTGGCCGAAGCTGGTCGCCGGGGTGTTGAGAGCCGGCATGGGGCCGATTCTTTTGTTTGCACCCCGTCGTAAAGCGGCGGAAGACTTGGCCCGGCAACTTGCGGCGGAATTGCCCGAGGTGGATCCTCTTGAGCTCACTTTCGAGCAAAAGGGAGTGGCGGGAAAAGAGCTCGGCTCCCTGCTTAGGCGCAGGGTCGCCTATCATCACAGCGGTCTCGATTACCTCAAGAGGGCGGGGGTGATCGAGCCCTTGGCCAAAGCAGGGCAATTACAGGTGGTGGTGGCGACCACCGGACTGGGCGCGGGGGTTAATTTTTCCATGAGATCGGTCTTGGTGACGGATCGGGAATACCGGGTGGACGACGGTCTTTTTCTTTTGAGGCCGGACGAGCTCCTGCAAATGTTCGGCCGGGCGGGAAGACGGGGCTTGGATGACCGGGGCTTTGTTGTTTTGACTCCCAAACAGGGGCGATTGGCGGATGCCCGACCCCTGAAGCTCAGGCGCTCCCGAACCCTGGACTGGCCTGCTTTGCTGAGGGCCATGAAAAGAGCCTCTGACCGGGGCGATGATCATGTTGAGGCAGCCCGTTGGTTGGCTCATCGTCTCTTTTCGGAAGATCAAGTGCGGTTGGGGTTCAAGAATGCCCTCGGGCATTTTGCCACCACGCAATCCGAACCCCGACGGCAGTCCGGGGACGACCCGAAGGATTCCGAGCGAGATCAGGTGATCGAGATGAGAAACTCCGCGGGTTTGTGGGAGAGAAGAGGGGGGCAATGCCAGGCCCGTCTGGAGGAAGCATTGGTGCTGTCGAAGGGCGAATGGGTAGGGGCTTTGAGTTTGCCCGATACCTTGAGCAAGGTCAGGGTCGGAAACCCATGCCGCTTCGGAACCAAAAAAATGCCCGTGTACGGCAGAGAGTTGCCCATCGCCGTTTATGAGGAGGGTTCCGACCGCGAACGTGTTGTCTTGATCAAGTCCTTCAGGAAGAAACTAAGGGAGGCCGTTGCCGCCGAATTACCCCGGGCGAAGAAGAAGTTTTCAAGAAAAACATGGAGAAGGAAAGGGTTGGAAGCTATCTTTCGGGATCTGTTGCCGTCGATTTCCCAAGGCGGAAAACCAGAGGAGTACGTGGATCGCGGGAACGTTCTTCGCGTCCGCTTGCGTTACGAAGATGCCAAAGTCCTGGCTTGGCGCGACGCCAGGGGGAAAATCTTGTTGAATCCTCCACTT
>JAYOII010000214.1:0-5587 GCA_038118685.1 Opitutia bacterium | reverse complement strand
ACCTATGATTCCTTGACAAAGATGATCGTTCATTACGTTGACGGTCGTTCTTTCAGTAAGGAAAAAATGGAGGAAATGAAACCGCTCAATTTCGAGAAATCCCTTTTGGGTCATTCGGGACCTTTGACTGACTTGCCAAAGGGTGTCTCGCTCAAGGGGAGTATCGATGAGTTCGTCCTTTTCGAGGTTGCGTACGATGAGGATTCGATCCGCAGGATATACGAGATCGGTCGCCCCTTCGCTCCCTCCGACCGGTTAGGCCCGAGCCTGCCCTGAAGTCAGAGGGGTGGCCTTTCGCTCGGATCCGCGCGAAGCGCCCAAAGAGCCTGAAATTTGTTTCCCATGTGAAGAGGATGAATGAGTTCCTTCAGAATTTGGGTTTTGGACGTCGGTCCGCCTGAAGCAGAAGTCAGGAATTCCTTGATTTTGTCACCTGCATGATTCATCAGAAAGGATTCTTGGCTGACAAGCTGAGGGTGGGTGAATTCCGAATTCTCGAGAACCGCAACCAATTCATCCCAGCAAAGATGGCAGGTGAGGTCCTGTTCGCCGACTTTCGAGAGGAGATCGCTTCCCATTTTGTGGCGATGGTAGGAACGGGCTGTTCCCAAGGGTCGCTCCTTGAGCAAGATTTCTTTTCCGAGTCCATAGTCGAAGGTAAGGAAAAGGCCGGACCATTTTTGGGCGCACAAGCGCTCGAGGGCATCGATTGAGCCGGAAGGCCAATCGATTAGATAGGGCTGAGTGTAATCCTCGGGAAAACCAAGGGCTTGGGAAGAAAGGGACGAGGCCATGGCTGTCTCCCGAAAGGAGCCGTTCTCCAGGGTTACTCCCTTTTCCTGCCATCTTCCATCCTCCGGGTTGAATAAAAAGCGCTTGAACGCTTGGGCGTCCAACCACTCGTTTGAATAAACGATTGCGGGAGAGGGAATATCAAACGGGTCTCCCAAGCGAATGATTTTGGTTTGATGGAACGGGTGATTGACTTCGCTTAAGACGAATTGTCCGGGTTCGGCCGCAATCTCAACGAAGGTATAGCGATTCAGGTTTTCGTCTTGAAGAATATGCCCGCAGGCATTCAAGATCAATTCCCCCCAAATTCCGCCGAACGAGGAGGACGTAAGGAAATCGCTTTGGGCGGATCGCCCGACCCGCTCTTGGTTTGTCGCATAGTAGCCCGTTTGCCCGTCATAGAGAGCGAACTCCACATATTCGTCAAAAGGCATCGCGCTGCGCTTCCCCAGGCGTCTTGCGAAGGCATCGAGGACAAGTTTCGTGTGCTTTGTCGTTGGCATCGTCAATAGGGTTGGATAAGCCCTTATCGGTGAAACTCAAGAGAGTAGTCAAGTGGAAGGTATCGCTTTATCAGGTAATGGGACTGATTGTATCCGGGGCGGTTGGCTTTGGTCTCGCCATGATATTCGTCAATCCGGAGTCCAGATCACTGTTGGATCCCGGTTATTGGGGAGCTATGAACCGCTTCGAGGAATCTCTTCGCTTGGCTCATGGAAAGTACGTCGATGAGAATCAATCCGACTTCAGCGGGCTTGCCGATCGAGCGATCGATGGAATGGTGAGCGGTTTGGATCGTCACTCCAGCTATTATACCCCCTTGGAGTACAAGGCTTTTCAGGATGACACGCACCGGCGTTACTTGGGGGTCGGAGTCATGATCCGCATGGTGGACAAAGGGGTGTTGCTCACCAAAGTTTTCCCTGGCGGACCGGCCCAAAAGGCGGGGTTGAAAGTAGGAGAGTTTATTTTGGGGGTGAATGGCGAATCAGTAGAGGGTTGGACACTTGAAGAGGTCAGTTCGAAGGTCAAGGGAGAGGAGGGTACCTTCGTCGATCTTCTTCTTGCCTTCGACGGCAAGGAAAGAACCGTTCGCGTCCGGCGCGATGAAATTGAAATTTCCTCCGTGGAGGAAGCTTCGGTGGACGAAGACGGTACCGGGTACTTGCATCTCATTCAATTCACGGAGCGTACGGCTCAAGAAGTCAAGGAAGCCTTGAATGAGCTTAAAAGCAAAGGTATGGTTCGTTTGATTTTGGACCTGAGGGATAACTCGGGAGGGTTGCTTTCGGCCGCCATTGAGGTGACCGATATCTTTCTTGAAAGAGATCGGTTGATCGTGTCCGTGAAAGGAAGAGAGGGGGCGAACTCAAGGGATTTCCGTTCTGCCGCAAGTCAGTTGTTTTCCGAGCCTCTCGTAGTTTTGTTGAACGAGGGAAGCGCGAGCGCTTCGGAGATCGTGGCTGGAGCCTTGTCGGTTCTTGGTCGAGCCCGGTTGGTCGGTGAGCAATCCTTTGGCAAGGGCTCCGTTCAGACGATTTTTCCCCTCAGCGACGGGGCGGGCCTTCGGCTTACGACCGCCATGTATTTTTTGCCTGATGGCTCGACGATCCACGAGCAGGGCATTGAACCGGACTTTCTCGTTCCCTGTAGTGAAGCAAACGAAACCAAGCTTCGAATGCAGAGATACGGAGACCCAAGCTTGAATGATCGAGAGTTCGAGGAACTTTTTGGCTTCACTCGAATTCCGGACGTTCAAAAATCCAAGGCGTTCGATCTTCTGACCGTTGAATCGAACGCCACCGGTCGATCGAAACGAGAGCCATGATTCTGGGTATCGAGAGCTCTTGCGACGAAACCGCTCTTTCTCTCTTTGACCCCGGTTCGGGGTTTTTGGGCGAATGGGTGCACAGTCAGATCGAAAGCCATGCGGATTATGGCGGGGTGGTGCCGGATTTGGCCGTCAGCGAACACTTGGCCAAGTTTCCTGCCCTTTTGGACTTGGTCAGGGGCCAATCCGAAATGCCGGGTAAGATTTCGAAAATTGCAGTTACCTGCGGACCGGGTTTGATCGGGTGTTTGGGGATTGGCTTGTCGGTGGCGAAAAGTCTGGGTTTGCTTTGGGGAGTTCCGGTCGTGGGTGTTAATCATCTTCGGGGTCACGCTTTTTCTCCATTCATGGGCTTGGCGCTCGGCAAAGAGGACGATTGGGAAGATTACTTGCCTCATCTCGGGTTGCTTGTTTCGGGCGGAAACACCCTTTTGTTCTGCATGGACGACGAGCGGAAAATCGAGGTTTTGGCGAGAACCGTCGATGATGCTGCGGGTGAAGCCTTGGACAAAGGTGGAAAGCTTTTGGGGATTCCTTATCCCGGTGGCGCCGAGCTTGAGAGAAAGGCAAGGGGAGGGGATGACCTGGCTTTTCCTTTTCCGCGGGCTTTCCCGGGCAAGAATGAAATGAAGTTTAGCTTTTCAGGGCTCAAGACAAGCTTGCTCTACACTCTTCGAAAGATGAATGAGGAAGAAATCGAGAGTCGTTATGCCGATCTTTGCGCTTCCTATCAATCGGCTGCCATTGATCATTTGGCGACCAAGACCCGTCAGGCGATGAATGCCGGACGTTACAAAAGCTTCGGGCTCTCGGGGGGCGTTGCGAACAACAAGGCGCTTCGATTGAAACTGGAGGAACTCTCGGGAGCGGAAGGCGTAAGTTTCCTTGCCGCCGAACTGCGGCATACCGGAGACAATGCATCCATGATCGCCTATGCCGCAGAGGTCGACCCCCAAGGACTTTGGTCCAATGAAAACCAAAAATTGTCCTTCAATCCTTCCCTTCGACTTGACGACGCGGAACTTTAAGACTTTAGGAATTTTTCCTTTTCCCTCTCTTGCCACTTCCGCAAAAGTTTACATAATCTTATTATTATAAACATGTCAGATACAAATCAGCCAATCAAGCTTTCCAAAAACGAGGGCATAAAGGAAGAAAGTGATTACCTGCGGGGTACTATTGCGGAAAGCCTGGTCGACACGTCGACCGGTTCCATTTCCGCGGATGACGCGCAGCTTACCAAATTCCACGGAACCTATTTGCAGGACGACAGGGACAAGCGCCCCGCCTTGATCAAGGAAAAAAAGGAGAAAGCTTTTTCCTTCATGATTCGCGTTCGCGTGCCCGGGGGGGTCTGCACCCCCGCCCAATGGATAGGCATTGACCGTTTGTCGGATCAATTTGCCGATGGCACCCTCAAGCTAACCACCCGTCAGGCTTTCCAATTGCACGGGGTGCTCAAGGGAAACCTCAAGCAGACAATGAAGGAAATCAACGATACGTTGCTCGATACCTTGGCAGCTTGCGGGGACGTGAACCGAAACGTAATGAGTCCCGCGAACCCCTTTGAGTCCTGCCTGCATGGTGAGGCGTTGTCGTTGGCCAAGGAAATCCACGATCACCTCACGCCCCGAACTACGGCTTATGCCGAAATTTGGTTGGATGGAGAGAAAACGGCAATAGGAGAGGAAACAATCGAGCCAATTTACGGTAAAACCTATCTTCCCCGCAAATTCAAGATTGCGGTCGCCCTTCCTCCGCGTAACGACGTCGACGTCTTCTCCAACGACCTTGGCTTCGTGGGGATTCTTGAGAATGGCCGGATTGCCGGATACAACGTGCTGGTCGGAGGCGGCCTCGGAATGACGCATGGCAAAACGACTACTTTCCCCAGGGTAGCCGACGACATCGGCTTTTGTCTCCCGGATCAAGCGGTACGGGTGGCCGAGGAGGTCGTCAAGATTCAGCGGGATTTCGGGAATCGTTCGGACAGGCGCAACGCCCGTTTGAAATATACGATCGAGGGCCGTGGCGTGGACTGGTTCAAGAAGGAGTTGCACACCCGATTGGGATGGAATCTCGAAGAGTCCCGGGAATTCTCGTTTGATTCCACTACGGACCGTTACGGATGGTCCGAAGACGCGGATGGAAAATGGACTTACGGACTTTTTGTAGAAGGCGGACGATTGAGGGACTTGGGGCAGGCTTTGGAAAAGCAGGCAATTCGAGCCATTGCGGAGAATGTTCCCTGTGAGTTTAGGTTGACTGCCAATCAAAACCTTGTGATTGCCCGCATTTCAACCGAAGACAAGGAAAAGGTGGAGGGTATTCTTAGGGAAAACGGGGTTCGCTCACCCTCCGAATTGTCCGCCTTGCGGCTTAACTCAATTGCCTGTACGGCCCTGCCGACATGTGGCTTGGCCTTGGCCGAAAGCGAGCGTTATCTGCCCGGGTTGATCGATGAACTTGACCAAATCATAGAGGAGCTTGGTCTGAGGGACGAATCGATAGCGATCCGCTCCACTGGATGCCCGAATGGTTGCGGGCGACCTTATTTGGGGGAAATCGGCCTTGTGGGGAAATCTCCCGGGAAGTACAATCTCTACCTTGGCGCTGGTTTGGACGGCACTCGATTGAACAAGCTTTACAGGCAAGCCATCACGAACGATGAAATCGTATCGGAACTCAAACCTGTGCTTTAAGATTATGCAGGGAACCGAGATGAGGGCGAGACTTTCGGTGACTTTTGCATCCGGCAGGGCTACGTCAAGGAAACCGGTCAGGGGGCCGATTTTCACGACTAAAGCCTTCTCCGACCGTTCATACGGACTTGGAACTTGGCTAGTATTGAAGGCGCGACGCTATTCGAAATCCCTTGGCCGGAGGACACACGCAAACCCCGGGGCCAACATCTCGACTCTTGATGTGGACGAAGCTCTCGATTTTATCGATTCCCTTAAAGCG
>JAYOII010000213.1:0-5588 GCA_038118685.1 Opitutia bacterium | reverse complement strand
TCTCAATGGTCTCCCGACGGCACCAGGATGGCAGACGAAACCTATGACAATGGTGAGCTTGTGTCTTCCGTGGTCGCGTCGGTCGATCCTCCTCAAGCACCGGTTGGCGAGGAATTGTTGGTGGAGGACGGAGGAATTGATTCCTCCATGTTGTTTGATACGAGCAACGTAGGTCCTGATCTTAAGGCTGTTGCCGATTCGCTTGACCGGAGTGTGAAAAAAGTCCGGGAGCGATTTTTGGTTACAAATGCAGCCGGGTACGAAAGCTTCAGTGCTTTGGCTGTAGCTTCCTACAGGAATCATGTATCGAAAGAAACAAGCCTCGATAACGACAAGCTCGCTTCGCTCCGTGAGTCTTTTTTTGCGTTTAGGGACGCTTGGGATATGTCATCCGGTCTTGCTGAAAGAGATGGCTTTGCGTTGAGCGTTCCTCCTGAATCCGTTACTTATGGTCCCGTTACCTTGTCACGAGAGGAATTTGGAAATGAGCCAGGAGGGGGAGCCGGAAATCACAGCTTGGAGGATGTTGATTTTATTCTTGGCGAAACCAAAAGCCTGTTCGACAAGGTTGGCTTAGACCTTCGATTGGATGAGACGTTCGTACGCAAACGGGTTTCCGAGGCCATTTGGGACGACTTGTGGAGGAAGGGGGACAAGGCCGAATCGGCAAATCTTTTCTTGAGTGGCGGCAACCTTACTTTTTCTTTTACGGAAACCTTTAAAAAGAAGAGCTTGGATCGTAATGGAAACTCAGTGTTCACGGATGAGCAAAAGGAAGTCGAACTGAGTTTTTCACCTGCAGCCAGAGACAAGAAAATGGGCAGGTATGCCAGCGTGCTGCGTTCGGCGCAAGCGCGCGTCGAAGATTTCCCCAGTCCTCAAAACCCCAAGCTTGTCATCAGGAAATTCGGGGGGATTGTGATTCGATCGGGTGATAGGCTTTACCCCGATGTTTCCGTGATGTTGGCTGGGGCTGCTCCTTTAGGAGAAGAAACGCTCATTCGCGGAGTCAAGGTTGAGCTTGGAGAAGCATTGGGAGAACCGGTTTCGGAGTAGTTGAGTGGGGCGGGCTTTTACCAAGGTAGGATTTCTTGCCGAAGCAACGCCCATCCGAGCCAAAGCATGAGGCATAGGTAAACGAGACACCATCCCTTGGTGGCGGGGAAATGCTTGGGCAGGTTCCCCAAGTTCTTCTCGTACCAATGCTTGAAAAACCAAGCCGTCAGGTTCGCCCCGATAGAGTCCATGAAAAACAGATACCAAAGAGTGGCCTCGAGGTTGAAGTTCATGGAAAGCTGATTGGCGGGTGATCTTTGATTTTTGCCGATATTGAGAAAACCGCCGATGAAAGCACAAGGCAAAGAAGTGAAGCAAATTCGTTCGGTTGGTTTAATCGCATTGGCTTGGGGCAAGAAATGGAGCCACCTGTCAGATTCGAACTGACGACCGTTCGCTTACAAGGCGAGTGCTCTACCAACTGAGCTAAGGTGGCGATTACCCATTCTCAGTCATAGTAGGGTGTCCTTTCCTGAAAGGCAACGGGATTGTCCTCCGTTCGTTCATTTGCTAGGTTCTTTTATGCTCGTTTCGCATTGGAAGAGTTTTTCCTTGGGGATGCGCTTGAGCAGTTCGTCTCGGCAAAAGGCACTTCTGTCCTGCTCGACTTCCTGACGGTATCCCGTGAAATTCCCTCGTTTCTCGAATTTTCCGGCAAAGAGGGGTTCCTCGGGATAGAGTTTTTCCATCTTCTTGAAGTAGGAAACCGGGACACGAAAAGCGCCAAGCGAGACGGAATGAAGGGAATCAGGAGGGAGGTTGGCGAAGAGATTGTCAAAGAGTGTACGGTAGCGCTCCTCGAAGTTTTTGCAGTCGATGAGCGGGTCGATGCGTACACCGACCGGCCAACCCAATTCGGCCATTTTTTTCATTGCCCGGATCCGCGAGGAGACTGAAGGAACCTTGTGCTCGAGTTGAGTACTGATCTCATCGGGGGTAAAACTGAACGCCGTGATGACGTTGGGCAGGGGATCGTTCTTCTCGAGAACCTTGAGGTTTACGCTCTTGGTACGTAGTTCAAGCCGGGCGTTCGCTTGTTTGGCAAACATGGGAAGGAAGGCCTTTGCAAACCCGGTTACGTTTTCGAGGGCCAGGCTGTCACAATCGTATCCGGAAAAAAACCAACTTGGTTCATCCGCTGATTCCTCGGTTTTTCGGAGGATTTCATTTTGGAAATCATCGTAATTGACGAAAAGGACGTAGTGGGCGGAGGGAAACATTCCCTGAAGGAAACAGTAACGGCAGTCGTACAAACAATTGAGGAGGTGGGAAAAGTAGAAATTGCGGGTACCCCCGATTCCGTAGCTCGCGGGCACGGTGTGAAGCAGTGGTCCGCTCTGGCGGGCAAGGATCAGCGAGGGTTTTTGCTTTTGAAGGCGGAAACTTTGTCTACCCGGGTTGAAAACGTCTTTGTAATGAGTGCAGGGAATCAGGGTGGCCTGCGGATTGCGCCGAAGGATTTCCTGCGTTCTCGGATGCTCGAGCATTCCCTCCTCATAGTAGATGACCTTGATCATGGAAGGATTCTATGTAGTTCCATGATTTTCCGGAGTTTGGAAATTGCCTGTTTTGGCGATTTGGCGGCCGAAATGGCCTTCAGGGCGTCTTTTTCAGGCAAGCCGAGGGCATGAGCGTGGTTGAGGAGTTTGCGGGTTTGATGACGTTGTGTTTCGCTGAATGGATGGTGAGAGAGAGCTAAATCGACAAGCCCGGTTAGGTGTTGGGCAGGCGCTATCCTTTGGGCAAGTACCTCGAGTTGATCAACCAAAGGGAGGATTGATGGAAGTGCTGCTTCAATCAGAGTCCCGGCAGAGGAGCGGTCAAAGGAGCCGACCGGATGCTCCGGGTTGTCGGATACGACCTTGACCACTTGGATGAGTTCGCGGATGGAAACAAGGGACGCGCTCGAGCAGAAGGCAGAGGCTTCCATGTCGTACCCTATCGGGTCGGGGTAACTGGCGACAAGAGAGGAACAGGTCTGCAGGGCAGAGGATTCCAGATCATGGTCAAGAAGTTGGGTCGGGTAGAATGCGCTTTTTCCGTCATCGTCCAGGATCCGGTTGGCCATAAAGACTGTCCCCTTGGCCAGGTCTCCATGCCCGGACAAACCGAAGTTCATCCAAGCTTGGTTAGGATTTGAAAATCGTTCGCTCAGGAAATTCGTGGCTTTGGCCGCAAGCTCCTTGCCCACTCCGGAGAGAACGAGTCGGTGCCGATCGTTTGCAAAGATTGGGAAGGGAGAGGGGGCGTTCTCTTTGGCTAGCTCGAAAGATTCGACAAGGGGAGTGGCTTCCGCCTTCAGGGCAACGACGAAATTCATAGGGTGGCTCCTTTCATTTGGTTGAGCAGGGAAAGGTACTTTTCTTTTTTTCGGGAATACTCACTGGTTTCTTTCGGTTTGTTCCTTTTGGCGAAACCGTTCTCGAGAATTTCGCATTTTTCGCAAAGCGCTTTCCACACTTCATGCCTTCGCTTGTAACTAAGCTTGGGGTCGGAGAGAAGTTTTTCCATCGACTTAATGCGGAAACGGTCCATTCCCCAGGTCGACGTGGAGAGTTGCCCCGGGTGCCCCCCATGCTTGATTACCAGCTTTTGATCGACAAGTTCGGGTGTTTGAAGAAGCAGGAGGCGGAGCCAAAAGTCGTAATCCTCACAAACCGGGAGGGATTCGTCGAATAAGCCAATTTCAGAAAATACCTCCCGGTGGATAAGAGCGGACGATGGGCAAATCAGACATCTCCGAAGGCTTCGGGAAAATAAATTCTCAGGGGCTTTGTTCAAAAACTTGGGAGGTATGACTTGGTTGCCGTTTCGTATCCATTCCTCGTCGGTATGGCATGCTTTCGAGGCGGGTTGATTCTTTATGCAGTTGATCTGACGTTCGAGCTTATCAGGTTTCCACTCGTCATCCGAGTCAAGCAAGGCAATCCATGAGCATCTGGCTTTCAGTATGCCGAGGTTGCGGGCACTGGAAACCCCTTTGTTTTCTTGTTTGATCCAAAATACCGAAGGGAATTCAGTGGGTAATTCACGACTTGTCCCATCGGTCGAGCCATCGTCAACCACGATAATCTCCTCGGGGATTCGTGTTTGGTCAAGAACCGAGCGAAGAGCCCGGGCCAACGATTCCTTTCGGTTAAAAGTCGTAAGGACTGCGGAAACAAGCGGGTTGTCCGGGCTACTCGGATCAACCATGTCCGGCAACCAGTTCAGAATACCCTGATGGGCACCTCGACGGGTTGGTATCCCGGAGCGGTGACTACGAGTTTCCCTTCCCCGGGTTCTCCGCCGCGGATTGGTATGTTCACCGTTTTGTTGCCTTGGGAAATGGAAGCCTCCGGCATGATCACCGAGTTGGGGATGTTCGTCTTTACGTCAATGGCAAGGCCGGATTCCGGTGCTTCGAAGTCTATCTTGAAAAGAAGGGTGGCCGAATCGCCTGATTTAATTTCCAAAGACGATGGAACCACGCCAATGACACTTTCATCTATTCTGAAGTTCCCAATGTCCAATGCACCGTGAGGTCCCCCGATCAATTGAACCGGGTAGTCTATGCCGGCGGCTAAGGCGGGGACGGTGAAACGAAGTTCGTTCTCGGAAAGGAACCTGGTGGAGGCTTTGCTTCCGCCGAGCGTAATGGAATCGTATTTCGTCATGCCCCGTCCTTGCACGGCGATTTCCACCCCAACCGGTCCACGGTAGGAGGCGAGGTTTCCGACATACCTGTTTTCAAGCCGGAATACCTGAAGGTCGCTCTTCACCTCCTTCGGGGCAAGCCCGCTTCCGTCGTGGTGCTTGGAGTATTTTGCCAGGTAGTAATAGGTGGCCTCGTCAAAGCCTTGGGGAAGCTTGTAGTCGCAGCTCCAAAGGAATGGGTTGACGGGGTCTTTGACCATGGGAATGGTATCACCTCCGACCACGGCGAAAACTTGGATTGTGTCTTGGTTGACTTTGCGGTCCTGAATGTCCAATTCGGTTTGCAAGGTATAGATGCCCGATGGATTCTGGCTCAAATTCCCCGAAGTCAGGTTAATGAAGCTTGGTTGGTTGCAACTTGCCAAAAAGCACAAGCTTGCTGACAAAAGGATTGTTTTGAATAATGTGGAGAGTGTGTTCATCATAAGTTTGTCCATATAGGTTTGTCAGTTGGTAGACAATGTTCGTTCAAGAAAAGCAAGAAGCAAATGTTCCTGCCTTGGGTTTGTATGTGCATGTTCCTTTTTGTTCAACCACTTGCGACTTTTGCGCATTTTACCAAGAGAGACCAAGCAAAAAGGGTTTTGAAGAGTTTTTTCTCGGTTTGAGACGCGAAATCGAGCGATTTCCGGGCGATCGACTTTTCTCCACTGTTTTTGTTGGTGGCGGCACGCCGGGATTGCTGTCAAGCGCCCAGCTTGAAGAGTTGTGCCGAATCATAAGGGATGCGGGTTTGATGGATGGATGCGAGTGGACCGTGGAGGTGGCGCCATCCGAAATCAGCAACGAAAAGCTTGATGTTCTTGCCGAAGGAGGAGTCACGCGCATATCCCTTG
>JAYOII010000212.1:0-5607 GCA_038118685.1 Opitutia bacterium | reverse complement strand
AATATTCAGACAGTTGCTCGGTCGTGAGCATCCCCTTGTAAGTCATCGTCCTTGCGGAAAAGGAACTCACGTGAAAGACAACGTCGGAGCTGGAAGAGCTGTAGCGCAAGCGGAAGGTTATGATCCTGCGGGCCAAGTAAAGCTTGCGCTCGAATTCCAAACCACGCTCACAAGTCTCGGGGCGCTTGACGAAAACCTGTTCCATCTTTGGCTCACAAGCCGCCGATGCTTTTCCAAGGATGCCACTATTTACGGGTACTTCACGCCAAGTAATTAACTCCAAACCCTCTTCAAGAAGGACTTCCTCGACAACGGACTTTTCGCGCATGCACTGCGATCGGTCCTTTGAAAGATAAACGAAGCCAACACCGTAATCACCGAAGGGAGGTAAGTCCATCGACAGATCTTCCTTGACGACTTTGGACAGAAACTTGTCGGGCATTTGGATGAAAATGCCCGCACCATCACCCGTGATGGGGTCACATCCACAGCCGCCCCGGTGATCAAGGTTTACGCATATTTCAAGCGCGCCTTGAACGATGTCGTGCGATTTTCTGCCTTTCATGTCGACAATCAAGCCGATGCCGCAGTTCTCATGCTCGTTGACGGGGTCGTAGAGTCCCTGCTTGGTTGGTACTGTCATGGAGTAAGTTATTGGAAGAGAAAAATTTTTTTTGAATTCTTAAAGAGCTGCCTGAAAACAGCAGAACCCCCTATTTTGCCCTACCTGTTTTTTCGGTCAAGGCTTTTAAGGTTATCTTCAAGGATGGCTTTAGACAAATCTCCTTTGAAAAACCTGCCCCTTGACTGGAAGCTTTTCATCCAAGCAGGTGTCAATTGCGTAAAAACCGTTTGCCAGCGCAATCGGTTCAATCTCCGATACGCGAGTGCTTTCGATGCCGGTGGCAAAACCGAAAAATCCGTATAAAATTCTCAGCAGGATAAAGTGAGTCAGTTTAAACTCAGACTCATCCGTAAGCGTTGATTCGAAAAAATCCACGTTGATTAAAAAACCTTCGGCCCTCAAAGAAACAAACAACTTGGGAAGCAATGCTTTCAATTGGTCCTCCCGAAAACAATCCCAGTAAAAAAACGTGCCGGCGGCATCGAAGGTTACGGAAGGAACAAACCGATCAAAGGTCATGTTGCAAAAAAACACCCTTTCACGATCCTTCTCCGGAACCCTCGCTTTCGCTTGGTCGATCATGCCTTCTGAGGGTTCGACGACCGTAATGACGGCTTTCTCGTTCACCTCCAAAAGTCTTTCCAAAAAAAAACCACACCCTTCGCCGACAAGAAGGATTTGTTTGGGCTTTTCCATCCGGTTCAAGTATTGGAGACGCATCCGCTGTAAGTTGGATCCGAACAGAGCTTTCTCCAAAAAACCGTAAACAGCCGCTACTTTGTCAAAACAAACCGACATGTTGAAACCCCAACAAAAACAGCGGGAGGATCCAATAACCTAGATCTATGGCTTTCCTTTTGTCATCTTCGGCAAGGAAAGAAATCTCCTCCAACCACAAAACGAAAGCAAGAATCGTCAAAGCATGGATCAGCAAAAAAATCTCCAGACATATGCCAAGACCAGAAACAAGGACCAACGCCAAGACCAAGAAGGCAAAGAACGTGGTTCCGGATAAAACGGCCAACAACCTGGGAGACCGCTGCAAAAAGGAAAGCGAGCCGCTTCTTTCGTCATTGACAAGCTCCCATCGACTTGTGCTCAAACAATTGATGAACAACAGGTAGAAGACAACAGCGAGCGTCATTGATGATTTCGAGACATCCTGAAAAGACTCGTAAGCGGGGAAAAAAAAGCAGCCCAGAGCAAAAATTGCCGCTGTTCTCAATTCCTTGAAAACGGGGGATGGCATTCCGGTGCACGACTCCCTGAGGCAAAGAACAAAGTTGGACAAGCTCATGACAAACAACGGAATTCCCCAAAGAAAACAATCAATAGGCAAAAAGATCAAGGAGACGAGAACAGCCAAAAAAAACAGGAAGAACCAAATGAAAAGGAAGGCGGTTTTATGTATTTTGAAAAATTCATGTCTCCTTGAGTTCGTTGCCGTAAGTTGACTCGGCTCAAAAAAACGGTCGGCACTGTAGGAAAGCCATACCGAAATTCCAAGAATGAGGTGGTGATGGAACTCAAGGGATGCCAACAGAGACTTGGCAATCACCATCTGCCACGCAATGGCAACAAGGGAAGCGTCCAAGCTAAAGTCATTCAATACTGCGAACCGAATAAAACTTTTTTTCAATCGCGCCGGAAAGGTATGCTTGTGTTTGCTATTTTTTAAATTTGTTAGTATTGATTCCAAAATGAATATTAAAGCTTATCTTAAACCGCATTGTGGTTGGAGCATGGGAGTACGGGCAATAATGGACAAATATACCCTTGAATATGAAGACCTCGATATCATCAACAATCAAAATCTTTACGCTGAAATGGTTGAAAAATCGGGACAACCCCTTTCTCCCTGTGTCGAAATCGATGGCGTAATGCTCGCTGACGTCAGTGGAGAAGAAGTCGAAAACTACATGCTTTCCAACAAACTCGTCGAGTCTACCGATAAGCAAGCATGCGCCCCTACCAATTCACCCTGTCCGGACGAAGTGCACGAACTTCGTGATAGACAAAACAACGAAGGATCTCCCGTTCGTTTTTTTTAACTTACCGATAATCCTAGAAATTGCCATATTATGACCTATGTCGTTACAGAAAAGTGCGTTGATTGTAAATATACGACCTGCGTATCAGTTTGCCCTGTAGACGCCTTTCACGAATTACCTGACCGGCTCTACATTAATCCGGAGACCTGCATCGATTGCAACGCCTGCATGGACGAGTGCCCCGTCGAGGCAATTTATCCCGATATGGATGTACCTGACGAACTTCAAGAATGGATCGAGTTAAACGAAAAGGCTGAAGATTATCCTCAACTTGTCGGGCAACTCGACCCTCTCAAAGGTCCCAAGTGCGTTGATTCCAACGCAGATCAATAATCTCGGAAGCACAAAAGGGCATAGCTTCATGCCCAACCTCGGATTATAAAACCTTCTGGGTTCGATTTCATATTGTTCCTTCTCCGCACTCTAGTTGGTTTGAACCCGAATCGAGTTCTCTGCATTTTTAAAGTCTTAAATTTATTTTTTTATGTACTTTTTTGCGAGGGTTGTGCAGTAGTTGGTTCTTTGGTTTGACTTATCCTTCAATATCAATAAGTATCTTTTACTAGTTGTCTCAGATAACTACACAACCATTGCCCAACATAATGAAAATCAGAGTTTTATCAATTAATCTTGGCGTCCGAAACGGAAAGGAACATTCTATAGACAAAGCCAAAGGCCTTAAATGTTACACCCTCTATGTTTTCAAATCTGCGGCTTTAGCGAAATCAAGTATTGGATTGAATGAGGTCAACGCCGGTGACTGTTTGCTGATATCACCCGGTTCACCTCATTACCTCAAAAGCAAAGAAAGCGAGTGGGAATACGATTCGATATCCTTCAAAGGCTCGGATGCAACACGATTGGTGTCCCAAATTGGCATTGAATGCGACACCGTCCACTCACCCCTTCAAACCTATTTCATCGACGCCCTCCTTGACAAAATCCAGAAGGAGTTCAGGGCTATGGACATGTTGTTCGAACGAATCATCAGTTCAACTTTGGATGAACTTCTTACCAAGGTGGTGCGTTTTTCAAAACAGGATTTTGTGCTTTCGATGCCCGATCACTCCCAACGACTCAGAGATCTGCGATCCGAAGTCCACGAAAATTTCGCCAAGCCATGGACAATCGGTCAAATGGCCAATATGATGGGGTTGAGTGCAAGTAGATTTGCCTCATTGTATAAGCAGGAATTTGATGCAAGCCCAACGGAAGACTTGATTCGAACGAGAATCGCCCAGGCGCAAAAGATGCTATCCGCCACGAAAGTCAGTGTAAAGCAAGTCTCATTGGCATGCGGATTCGAGAGCGTTCACTACTTCCACCGAGCCTTCAAAAGAAGGCTTAACATTACGCCCAAGCATTACCAGAATCATAAACTTGCCATGAGAGGTTCGGTGCCTCCCGAGGAGAAATCCTTTACCTTGGACAGGCTTTCGGTAGATTCTGATTTTTCCGGAACAATGGAAATCGTGGATGGTGAAATTCTATTCCACGGAAGCGGCTCTTCTTGGGCCGATCACTTGGGTTTTTCCATAGACGAAGTCAAAAGCAAACCCTTCCTTAACTTCGTATATCCGGATGATTTGGACATTGCCCGGGAAACCGTCGGCAATATCGTCGAGGGCAGAAACGTGAAGGACGTGGCGCTTCGCCTAAACACAAATTCAGGTGATTTCGTAAAGATAGATTTTTCCGCTCTAACCAAAGGCAACACATGGTTTTGGTTCGCCAAAAAGCTACTTGTCGAAGAGGAAATCCACTAATCGTTTATTTTTAAGTTTCCCGAGCGAGAGGTTGCCGTGTTGACCGACACGGATAGAGTAGGATTGTTATCTTATTCAAAACGTATGCACAAACCATTGACACTTCTTATCCTCCTTGTCGTCTTTCTGACAAGATCGGGATCCTATCGCGCTTCAGGGGATGAAATCATCCAAAACGCCAGGCAACTCACCTTCGAAGGCGCCAGATCCGGCGAAGGCTACTTTTCCCAAAGCGGCAATAAGCTCGTTTTCCAATCCGAAAACCATCCTGGCAACCCCTTTTACCAAATCTACCTGTTGGACTTAAAATCCGGTGAAAGCAAGATCGTTTCATCGGGAATTGGCAAAACTACCTGCGCTTGGATTCATCCGAATGAAAAAGACATCCTGTTTGCATCCACCCATTTGGATTTGAACGCCACTATGAAACAGAGCAAAGAATACTCGGAGAGGGAAAGCGGCAAGGCACGCAAATACAGTTGGGATTACGACAGGAACTATGATTTGTTCGCCGTTGACACTCATTCAGGCAAATCAACGCGCCTAACGAGTGAGGATGGTTATGACGCCGAAGGTTCCTATTCCCCAACGGGAGACAAAATAGTTTTTGCCTCGAACCGAAATGCTTATGCGAAACCCCTGGACTCAGAGGAAATGGAAATCTTTAAAAGGGACAAATCTTATTTCAACGATATTTTCCTTATGAATTCCGACGGGACGGGCGTTGAACAACTCCCTCGATCCGAAGGTTACGATGGAGGGCCTTTTTTCAATAGTCAGGGAGATCAAATTTGTTGGCGGAGGTTTTCACCTAGTGGACACAAAGCCGAAATTTACACTATGAATTTGGAAACTCGAAAGGAAAGAAAAGTAACCAACCTCAATGCAATGTCTTGGGCGCCTTTTTTCCATCCGTCCGACAAATACCTCATCTTCTCAACAAATCTTCACGGCTTCAGCAATTTCGAATTATATGTCGTTGATACGGAGGGTCAAAAGCAACCCGTGAGAGTTACCAATGCAGATGGCTTCGATGGTCTTGCCAGTTTTTCGCCTGACGGCAAAACCCTGTCTTGGACAAGCAATCGCACGAACGACAAAAAGTCTCAAATCTTCATGGCAAATTGGAATCACAAGGAAATGCTCAAACGCCTTGACTTGGCCC
>JAYOII010000211.1:0-5615 GCA_038118685.1 Opitutia bacterium | reverse complement strand
CGTAAAGGTAGAGCCCAAGCACGTGGTCGGCCTCTCCTTTGACTGGTACGCCTAGCTTTCTCGCCTTGCTTGCGGTAATGAGATCGATGGCAAAGAAATGCTCGAACAAATCCACTCCCTGCTTGGCGATGTTGGCCAAGAGAGCGTCTTCAATCGCCTTGCCCGTCAAGTCCTTGACGTGCAGAACGCGTCGCTCGCTGTGCCCTCCTTCCTTGCCAAGCGAAAGGCTGCCGTCTTCCAGGCTGGAAAAGGCAACCCCCAAATCAATCAAATCCTTGATCCGGTCGGGTCCGTCCCGCAGGATTTCCTGAACGACTTTGCGATCACAAAGCCCGTCCCCGGCTTCCAGCGTATCGTTGACGTGCTTGTCCAGGTCATCGCCTGCGGAAGTGACTGCCGCAATGCCTCCCTGGGCATAGTTGGTGTTGGATTCCGCCTTGTCCTTCTTCGTGAAAATCGCAACCCGGTGACCCGCTTGGGCGACTTTGAGGGCGAAGCTCAAGCCCGCGATCCCGCTTCCTACGATGACGAAATCGTATTCTTTCATTCTTTCGGCGCTCATCTTATTCCACGGGATGGCAAGTCAAAGAGCAAGGTTGTCGATCAAGCGCACTTCGTTCAGCCAAGCGGCGACCACGACAAGCGAACGGCCGGATTCGACTTCCCGCTCGGGCTGCATCGTCTCCCTGTCGACGACTTCGACGTAATTCACGCGGACGAGGGAATTTTGCGACAGAACGCTCATCACTTCCGATTTTACCCGCTCGACGTTGGTGACCCCTTTTTCCTCCACCAGCAGTTTTGCGGCCTGCATCGAACGGAACAAACACGAGGCTCCTTCCCTTTGCCTGGGCTGAAGATATTCGTTACGGGAACTCATGGCCAAGCCATCCGGTTCGCGGACGATGGGACCAACCACAACCTCAATGGGGAAATTCAAATCGGTGATCATTTTCTTAAGCACGACGACCTGTTGGGCATCCTTTTGGCCAAGGGCGACAAAATCGGGCAAACAAAGATTGAAGAGCTTTGCGCAAACGGTCGTCACTCCACGAAAATGCGTGGGGCGGGCTTGGCCGCACAAGCCTTTCCCGACGTCTTCCTCCAATACGAAAGTCGAATAGTCGGATGGATACATTTGAGAATTTTCGGGAGCAAAAACCAAATCCACTTGCCTGTTTCCGCAGAGTTCGAGATCGCGATTCAGATCACGGGGATATTTTTCCAAATCCTCCCCCACCCCAAATTGGGTGGGGTTTACGAAAATGGAAAGAATGACGACGTCTGCCCGATCCCTCATCAAGTCGACAAGAGACATATGTCCTTCATGCAAATAACCCATCGTCGGCACCAAGCCGATCGTTTTGCCCTGATTGCGCAACTCCCCGGCGAGGGATTGCATCTCGTCTATGGAGGTAAGGACTTGCACGACAAGATCCGTTCTAGGGGTTAATAAGATTTAGCCAAAACGACGCGCCCCGGACTCGGGTTACCGCTGAAGATACAAGTCCCTTCTTCCTCCGAGCACTCCGGAATGCAACGCACGGTAACCTTCAGGTCGTTTTTGAGTTGCTCCTCCCACTTGGCGTCCCGATCCCAATGAACAAGGGCAAATCCTCCATGAATCGCTTTTCCTTGCGAACCGTCGGAAAAGAAAGCGTAAAGCTCATCCTTGTCGTCGATTGTCTTGGTATGTTCTTCGCGGAAGGTCAAGGCTCGCTCGTAAAGAACCTTCTGAATATCTTCCACTATTTCCGATACCCCTTGAACCAATTCTTCGCAATCCATGCCCTGTCGATTGACACCCTGATCCCGCCGCCCGACGAACACCGATCCGTTTTCCAAATCTCTTGGTCCGATCTCCACGGTCAAAGGGACTCCTTTCTTGACCCATTGCCAATATTTTTCGCCTCCGCGCAAATCACGATCGTCCAATTCGACCCGCACCGGAGCTTCGGCATAGGTCTTTTCCCGTAATCTGTCTGCTAGCTCACGACAAGCCTCGAGAACCCGTTCCCTCGATTCTTCCTTGGGCGTGACCGGAAGAATCGCCACGTGAGTGGGGGCGACTTTGGGTGGAACGACCAGCCCATCGTCATCCGCATGGGTCATGATCATGCCTCCGATCAAACGGGTCGACACCCCCCATGAAGTCGTCCATCCAAATTCTTCTTTGCCCTCGACCCCCTGAAATTTGATTCCGCAAGCTTTGGAAAAGTTTTGTCCGAGAAAATGAGAGGTTCCCGCCTGAAGAGCTTTTCGGTCCTGCATCATCGCCTCGATGCACAAGGTTGACTCCGCGCCCGGGAAACGCTCCGCCTCCGTCTTCTCGCCACGAAGGACAGGCATGGCGAGCCAGTCCTCGGCAAAAGTTGCGTAAGTGGCAAGCATAAGCCTCGTTTCTTCCTGGGCTTCTTGAGCTGTGGCGTGCACGGTATGCCCCTCTTGCCATAGAAATTCAGCGGTTCGCAAAAACAGGCGGGGTCTCATTTCCCAACGCACCACGTTGGCCCATTGGTTGATAAGAAGAGGCAAATCCCTGTAGGATTGAACCCAACGGGCAAAGAGCTCTCCGATAATTGTCTCCGAAGTCGGCCGGACGATCAAAGGTTCCTCCAATTCACCGGCGGGCTGAAGAATCCCCTCCTCGTCCGCCTCCAAACGGGAATGAGTGACCACGGCGCACTCTTTGGCAAAGCCGTCCACGTGTTCGGCTTCGCGTTGCAGAAAGCTTTTCGGAATAAAAAGCGGGAAGTACGCGTTTTTGTGCCCACTGCTTTTGAACATGGCGTCCAGAGCGTCACGAATGTTCTCCCAAATTCCGTAACCCCATGGCTTGATCACCATGCACCCTCTCACAGGCGTATTTTCGGCCAAATCGGCCGCCTTGACTACTTGTTGATACCACTCGGGATAATCTTCTTCCCGGGTTGGTGTGATCGCATTGCGTGGCTTTCCCATGATTTGCAAAAAAATACTTCTTCTACAGAAAAGTACGCTTGAAAGCGAGGCTCACTTTTTGCGAAGAATTTTGACAACTGAGATGCGACAGGCCATTATGACTCCTTTTTTCAATACCAAACAAAGACCTTTTCATACCATGACTCAAATAATCGAAGTACACGGACGCGAAATTATTGATTCCCGAGGAAACCCGACCGTAGAAGTCGAAGTCGAACTGAGCGGCGGGGCGTTCGGGCGGGCGGCCGTTCCTTCCGGCGCAAGTACCGGAGAACACGAAGCCATCGAGCTTAGAGACGGCGATTCGGACCGTTATTTGGGGAAAGGCGTTTCTCAGGCCGTGGAGAACGTCAATTCAAAGATCGCTGAAACCATCATAGGTATTGACGCAGTGGACCAAACGGCGGTCGACCAAGCCATGCTTGCGGCGGACGGCACCCCGAACAAGTCGGTATTCGGAGCCAACGCCATCCTCGGCGCATCCATGGCGACCGCTCATGCCGCGGCATCTGCCTGCGGGTTGCCTCTTTACAAATATCTCGGTGGACCGAATTCCAAAGTTCTGCCCGTTCCCATGATGAACGTTCTCAACGGTGGCTCGCACTCCGATGCCCCGATCGACGTTCAGGAATTCATGATCATGCCGGTCGGAGCCGAGACCTTCAAAGAAGCCATGAGGATGGGCTGTGAAATTTTTCACGCCCTCAAGAAAGTACTGAAGAATCAAGGCCTTTCCACCGCCGTCGGGGATGAAGGTGGTTTTGCGCCTAATTTGGCTAGCAACGAAGCGGCCCTCGAAGCCTTGGTCGAAGCTGTCGACAAAGCGGGCTACAAGCTCGGCGAGGAGATCCAGTTTGCCTTGGACGTCGCCTCCTCCGAGTTCTTTGACGCCGAAAAAGGCAAATACGTTTTTGGAAAGAGTGACGGATCGGAACGGAATTCCGATGAGATGGTCGACTTTTACACCGACCTCGTGAACAAATTCCCCATCCGCTCGATCGAGGACGGATGCGACGAAAATGATTGGGACGGTTGGAAGAAGCTGACCGACGCAATCGGAGACCGGGTCCAGCTCGTCGGAGACGACCTCTTCGTTACCAACGTGGATTTCCTCAAAAAAGGAATCGATCAGGGGGTGGCCAATTCCATTCTCGTCAAAGTGAATCAAATCGGTTCCCTTACCGAAACTTTCGACGCCGTCGAAATGGCCAAGGAAGCGACTTACACTTCGGTTATCTCTCATCGGTCCGGCGAAACCGAAGACGTTACGATTGCCGACATAGCAGTCGCGACCAACGCCGGCCAGATCAAGACCGGCTCACTTTCTCGCACCGACCGGATTTGCAAATACAACCAATTGCTCCGAATCGAAGAACAGCTTGGAGATCAGGCCGTTTACGGGGGAAAGCTCCGATAAGCCGATCGTTTCCCCGCCCATGACCGGGTTGATCCACCTTCTCAATCCACGTCATCGGACGAGTTTGGGATGACGCCGACGACAACCCTTCCTCCTTTCCCCGAAGAAATCGAGGATTGGTGGTGGAATCAGGCTCTTCACAAGTGGCCCGATTACTCGGAGGACAAACTCCTTAACTTAATTCGGCGCGAAATCGTCGAGCAAAGCGACCGTTTCAACAAAACGCGCTCGTTCGACCCGAATTCCTATGGCTCGAGGGATTTGTCCCTTGTCTCCTATGGCAACTTCTTTTTTCCCCGTACTTGGCAAGCAATGGCTTTTGCCCTGTCGGAGACTTACTTTTTCAGAAACTGGAAAGCTCCCCGCAAAGGACCGCTGCGCATCTTGGATCTGGGGTCGGGAAGCGGAGCAAGTGGCTTGGCCTCTCTTTTTCTTCTCAGAAAATGGGGACTGACCAACCCAATGGCTCTCGAGGCTTGGGATTACTCGGGCAAAAGTCTCGCTATGATGAAAAACCTTCATCGCACTTGCATGGGGCTTTGGCCCGACAGTAAAGTATTTACCACGAGGAAGGATTTGACCAACGACCTGCCTCCTCCCAAGGCTCGTAAATTTGATCTGATTCTACTCGGTTTTTCCCTCAACGAGATCCATCAGGAGACGGATGGAGGAAACCGGAGCGAATGGCTCCAGCAGGTGCTCGATCACCTCAAACCGGGAGGGTTCATGATCATGATGGATCCGGCGGGAACCGATAGCTGCCAGAATCTCCATGCGGACTCTCATGCGTTGACGCAGAGAAATTCCAAAATCAACTCGCATGCGCCCTACTTCAACGGCTTGCCTTGTCCGTTCTTTGTCCAAAAGTCAAAATACTACAGCCACGAGGTGAGGAGCATCAACCCGACGGAAACCGTACTAAAAATCAATGCCCCTCTTCATTTGGAAACCCGTGAGGTCAAATTTGGTTTTTCCATCCTGAGCAAGGCCGAAGTCCCTTCCCTTCCATTTGGCCCGGAACGCTGCCGGTTGGTTTCGCCGGTCAGAAAAAGAAAGGGAACGATATCCTTTTTCGGAATTGGTTCGGACGGTAAGGAATACCGCTACGAATTACAACGCAGAGATATCAAAAAGGATGAAACCAAAAGCCTTCTTTTGCTGCAAAGAGGCGACGTTCTTCATATTCGAGGCATTGCGACGGGAAAAGACGAAGGCCAAGTCCGACTCTCGTCTTACC
>JAYOII010000210.1:0-5616 GCA_038118685.1 Opitutia bacterium | reverse complement strand
ATCCGACCGTGGCGGGAGATTTCGAGCATGTAACCGGAGATTCGTTCAACTACCTTGCCCTCGCAGGAGCGAGGTGGAAAAGAAGCGAGACTTTCGAGTGGTTTTTCGGAGCGGTGTATACGACGGGATTCGACGACGATCTTTTTCTTCCCGCCATCGGCTTCAAGTGGAATCCCTCCGATCGTTCCGATCTCTTCTTCGCCGGACCTTACGTCCGATATCGATATTCTCTGAGCGATTCCTTCGATTTGATTTTGGGAGGCCAAATGTCGGGTGACCGTTGGAACACGGAGGCAAGCTACGGAGAAAGGGACTTGCGGCTTCGGTCTTACCGAATTTCCCTGACCGGACAATGGAATATTGCAGAAAAACATGCTGTTTTTGCTTCAGTCGGAGCCGAATTGGGCAGGGAGGCGGAAATCAAAAACGCTCAGGGTACGACCCTTCTCGACAAGGACCTCGACGAAGCTCCGAATTTCGAAATCGGTTACCGCTTTAGGTTCTGATCAAGCGAGACCCGCAATTTGCTCCGCTGCTTCCCAGCCGGACAAAAAGGCGTTTTCAATCCTCTCCCCTCCGAAACCGTCTCCGGCGAGGGTCAGGGCGTGTTCGGCGGAATGAAAGTGGCTCGCACCGAAAGTTTGCAAGGGTTTGGCAAAACCCCATCTATGGCAACTCCACTGCGTAACCTCGGTTCCGAGAGTATCTTCAGCGACTTTCTTGAGCAAGGGGCCTCGTTCTTCGTCCGCAGTATCCCAGTGCTTTTGGGAAAAGTCGTCGGATGCGTGAACCGTACAGGCGGGTTTTCCGGAGATCCCCTTGACTTGGTTGTCGGATACCCAATCGACCTCGGCAACCGGATGGGTCACTGTTCCGGGGTGTTCCAAATTGGATGATCCGGACAACAAACCGAGCAAGGCGATGCATCGGGTGTAGCGAACGGCTCGCAGGCGGTCCATGGTGACGGAATCAAGGGAGAAATCGCTACGGTCCAAAAGCTCGATGACCTGCGGAACGGGGAAAGTTACGACCAGGTGCTTGGCTTTGAGAATCCGGTTTTGCCCCATCCGCTCGACCACTGTCCAATGGTGGTCCTTTTGGATTTTTTCCACGAAAAAGCTCTTTTCAACCGTGAATGATCGAGCGAGAAACTTAGCGGGGGAAGTCATGCCTTCGGTTCCCCTGAAACGGATACCGCTCGGGACATCCGGACGCCCGGCAATCGAATCATACCAAGGAGTCACGACTTCGTTCTTTCGCCAGTCCGCAACGAGGTCAATGAGTCGGGAGTCTCGGGCGGTGAAGAATTGGGCTCCGTGATCGATTCTGGCACCCTCCATGCGACGAGTCGCCATTCTCCCCCCAACCCCTCTGCCTTTCTCAACGAGGGTAACGGCGTAACCCGATTGGGACAGTCGGTGCGCGCACGAGCAACCGCTTATTCCACCGCCCAAAACAATGACATCATTCATGTAAGTCATGATACAAAACAAAAAATTAATGGACAATCCGATATCATCTCAAATAGGAATGAAGATCGAGCCTATCCCATTCCCAAGACTTTGCAAAACCACCATGTCAGAACGAGACACAGAATACGAAATCATCGTAGATTCGCTGAAGGGAGATTTGCCAAGTATTCCCGTCATCATGAACGAGTTGATGACGGTTATTTCCGATCAAGACGCGGCGCTCTACGCCCTGCGGGATCTTTTGAAGATGGATCATTCCATTTTCGCTCAGTTGCTCAAGGTCGCCAACAAGCACGAATACAGGCAGACACATGAAAAGCGAATTACGAGAATCGACGATGCAGTCCAGATTTTGGGCTTGGAAAAAGTCAAACGGATCGCCCTGAACACCACGATTCTGACTTTATACAAAGGAGTCAATCTACCCATTGAATTCAACTTGGAATCTCTATGGTTGCACAGCGTGGGAGTGGCCATCGCAAGCTCGACTTTGGCCGAGGACTTGGATACCGGGATGCAAGATCAAGCCTACACCTGCGGACTTCTTCACGACTTGGGCAAGGTGGCCAAGTGCAAATTCGACCAAAAACTGTTTGCCAGAGACCTGAAGTCAACTTGGACCAAGAAGGTGGACTGCCATCAGTGGGAAACCACCGAAAATCGAATCAGACACGACTTGCTTGGAAGTTACCTCGCCCGAGCCTGGGGGATATCTTCCTTGGTCGAGACGGTTACGAAATGGCACCATGAGGAAGACCGGGCCAAGCGCTACGACATCGAAGATGCCGCAATCCAGAAGTTGGTGGACATCGTCTACCTGGCCAACGGCACGATTCACCGACTTGGGTTCGGGAATAGCGGCCACAGGTTCAAGCAAGAACCTTCCAAGCTGATTTTGCGCAGGTTGCGCATGGAGGACGAGGATTACCGGAATTTCGAGAATAAACTTACCGAAAAGTTTGAAAATGACGCCGAAAGCCTCGCTCTTTTTCAAACCGCCTGACTTCAAGCGACCGGAGTCACCTTGAAGTTGGAGAGTTTCGGGCGAAGAACGAAGATTTCACCGACAAGCTTGGAAGAAGACATCCCTTTTGTTAAACTATACGCGTGAAAATTCGAAAGCGACCAAGCCTAGAACGAGGACAAGCCGAACACGGTTGGCTTCACGCCCGGTTTACCTTTTCCTTCGCCGACTATTACGATCCGAACCACAATGGCTTTCATTCGCTCGTCGTAATGAACAACGACCTGATCGAACCGGGCGGCGGCTTCGCCACTCACCCTCACGATAACGCGGAGATCTTCACTTACGTGATGAGCGGGCGATTGGAGCACAAGGACAGCATGGGGAACGGTTCCGTGATTCAGGCAGGAGACCTTCAGTACATGAGTGCGGGGAGCGGAGTGCACCATAGCGAGTTCAACCCATCGGCCGATGAAAAGACCGAGCTTTATCAAATTTGGATGGAACCAAGCCAATCGGGAGGCGAGCCACGTTACGCCGAGAAAAAATTGGGGCAAGGAGCCGTTTCCAACGAACTGAAGCTGCTTTTCTCCGGGAGCGGGAGGGAAGAATCGACCGAAATCCGCCAAGATGCCGAATTCTTTTTCGGACAACTCGACGAAGGTCTTGGTCTCGAACTTCGGCCCGAAACCGGTTTTCCTCATGCCTGGATTCAGGTGATTTCCGGAGAGTTGCAAATCGGTCAAACCAACCTTGAGCAAGCCGACGGTTTGGCGATCGAGGAAATGGATCAAACCGTTGGGTTGTCGGCCCTCGAAGACAGCTCGTTTTTCGTGTTTCGACTCCCGCCCTGAAAAAAGTGATGCCCGACCAACTCGATTTGTTTCCGCAAAAAAAACAAGCGTTCGACTTGCCGGATGCGGAGATTGAATACTTCCCAAGCCTGTTTTCGGTTGCCCGGGCCGATTCTCTTTTGGAGTCTTTGATCGATCAGGTCCAATGGACGCAAAACACCATTCGTTTTTACGGGAAGGAGTCCCTCGTTCCTAGATTGGAAGCCTGGTACGGGGATGCAGGCGCATCGTACTCCTACTCCGGCATCCGGATGGAACCAAGGCCTTGGATCGAGGAATTGTCGGAGATCAAGAAAGCCATCGAGCCGATTGCCGGGACTCGGTTCAATTCGGTTCTGATCAATTATTACCGGGATGGACGGGACCGCGTTGCATGGCACAGTGACGACGAAAAGGAACTTGGTCGAAACCCCGTGATTGGTTCCGTCAGTTTGGGCGCCGAGCGGAAATTCAAGCTCCGGCACAAAGACTTCGCCCAAAATGGACAACAGGCTGAAATCATGCTCGCTCACGGAAGTCTTCTCATGATGAAAGGTTCGACCCAACATTTCTGGAAGCACGAAATTCCGAGAACCGCCCGACCCGTTGGAAGAAGAGTCAATCTGACTTTCCGCGTCATCGATCCAAACCAATGATGGAAAATTTTCGAGTTTGATGCGGGTAAGCTTGCAGAATGCTATAAAACGTAGGAGATTTTGAACCAGGCTAACCCTCCACGCGTTTTATTTAATGATGACTCGAATCTCCTTTCTGTTTTTCCTATGTTTTTCTTCCGTTCTCTCTCTTTCGGCCTACGAAACGATGTTTGACATGACTCCGGTCGGGAAAATCAAAATCATCGACTTGCCCGAGCGAATAGCGTTGGAGGCCAAATCCAGCGGTTCTTATTTTCAGTCGGACAATGGGCTGTTCAGAAAATTGTTTCGCTACATCAGCCAAAACGACGTCGCTATGACCACACCCGTGGAAGCGGACATCAACCCGGGCAAAATGCGCTTTTTCGTCGGACTCAAAGACCGGTCCAAGAACATTTCGTCGACCAATGAGGTGGAGGTTCGAAAAATCGCGCCTTTGAAAGTGGTGGCCATCGGAGTTCGGGGAAGCTACTCGGTCAAACGCTTCATGGAAAACAAAGAAAAAGTCCTTAAATGGCTCGCCAAGGAAAAGAAGTACGAAATCGCAGGCGACGCCTATGCGGTTTACTGGGACGGTCCGTTCGTACTCGGCTTCTTCAAGCGCTCGGAGGTTCACGTCCCGATTAAATTGCGGGAAACCAAGCCCGCGTCCAAGCAATGACTCTCAAACCAATCCAAATTCAACACACATGAAAATCATATCTCTCCTTCTTATGACTGCCCTATCCTCCGCCTACGCAGGTACTGTTTACGATCACAAGCTCAAGAATATCGATGGAAAAGAAACCTCGCTTTCCGAACACAAGGGCAAAGTCATCCTGATGGTCAACGTCGCATCCAAATGCGGGTTCACCCGTCAGTACAAGGGGTTGGAGGAGTTGCACCAAAAGTTCAAAGACAAGGGATTGGTGGTTTGCGGATTTCCCTGCAATCAATTCGGAGGTCAGGAACCCGGCACCGAAAAAGAGATCAAGGAATTTTGTTCGACCCGATACGGAGTGACCTTCCCGATGTACTCCAAAGTAGACGTCAACGGGCCCAACCGTCACCCTTTGTACGAGAGCATCATTGGCGAAAAAGGTCCTTTGAAAGGAAACGTAAAATGGAACTTCGGCAAGATTTTGATCGGCAAGGACGGAAAGCCCATCGAGAGGTTCGGCAGCATGACCTCGCCCAGTTCGAAGAAATTGCTCAAGGCAATCGAGTCCGCCTTGTAAAGCCGGGTTTTTGCCGTTGGTTCGTTTTCCCCTGTTCGTGAGGTTTCTCTTCGCGCTCCTCGGCCTTTCCGCTCTGACGGGTTGCGTCAGTATGGAATGGAGAGGAAGTATGTTGCCCCACTTTGGAATGAAGGGGGGCGAGTCAATCTTGGTCAGTCAAACCAGCGAGAGCAAAACTGCCCTACGAAGCGTTCCCACCCATTGGTCTCAATTCCGGGGACCGGAACGCGACGGGATCGCTCCCCCTCAGGGAATCGAATTAAATTGGTCGGCTTCCCCGGTTCTTCGATGGAAAGTTCCTGCGGGCGAAGGGCATTCTTCGATCATCACCTTCGGCCAATCGGTCATCACAATGGAACAAGACGGTCCGGACGAGCTCATCGTGGCCCGCTCCTTGGACGACGGGAAAACCCTTTGGAAATACGCCCTGAAAACACGCTGGGGCGACTTCATGAGCGGAGTCGGCCCGCGCTC
>JAYOII010000209.1:0-5628 GCA_038118685.1 Opitutia bacterium | reverse complement strand
ATTGGGATTCGATATCAATATTGCCGGCTGTTCATTTGGCGCGCCCGGCAGTTATTTTGGAGAAGACGGGTATGGCAACCTGAATCCCAAACGAAAAAGAAGGGCCGTTCCGGGATTGGAGAAATATCACAAGACCGACACCTTCCTCTCCGAAGCCATCACCTTGGAGGCAAAGGAAGCTCTCACCCGGTCCGTTAAAATGGACAAGCCCTTCTTTTTGTACATGTCCCACTATGCCGTGCACAGTCCCTTCCAGAGCGATCCGCGGTTTATCAAAAATTACGAAAACTCGAAAAAACCAAGGTCCGCCCAATCCTTTGCCACTTTGATCGAGGGAATCGACAAATCACTCGGTGATTTGATGGATCACGTCGCAGATCAAGGAGTGGCCGAAAACACTCTGATCCTCTTCGTCGGCGACAATGGATCGGACGGACCGTTGGGAGACACTTACGGTTATTTTAGCTCCGCTCCCCTTCGTGGAAAAAAGGGCACCTGCTATGAAGGCGGAATGAGAGTGCCCTTCATTGCAAGTTGGGCAAAGGCAGGCAAAGCCAATCCCTTTAAGATCGCCCGCAACCATCTTCATCACGAGCAGATCGGAACGGTGATGGATCTCTATTCCACCATTGTGGACGTATCCAAGTCCAGCTCACCTGCCAAGCATCCGGTCGATGGCGTAAGCCTCCTTCCTCAGCTCGCGGGCAAGACAAACCGGGAACGACCCGATCACTTCATGTGTCATTTTCCGCATTCGCACCGGAGCTCCTATTTCACCTCATTCCGCAAGGGAGACTGGAAACTAATTTATCGATACCTAACGAATGAAGGAAAAAGGAAGAGCAAAAAACCTTTACCCAAGTATGAATTATACAATTTGAAAAACGATCCCTATGAAACCAAAAACTTAGCTCTCGGTAACTCTCAAAAAACCAATGAAATGATCCGTCTGATGAGTCGGCAATTGGAAAAAGAAAAGGCTCTTTTCCCCGTCAAAGACGATCGTGAAGCAAGACCTCAACTGATCAAGTGAACATAAGAAATATCCTCCTTGGCTTTTTATTTGCCATCCTGGCCAATTGGGCGGTCGCAGAAAACAAAACCAAGCCCAATATCGTTTTCATTTTCGTCGATGACCTCGGTTGGGGAGACGTGGGCTGTTACGGAAACGATTTTATCGATACGCCCAACATCGATCAACTGTCCAAAGACGGCATGCGCTTCACCGACTTTTATGCTGCGGGAGCCGTTTGCTCGCCGACCCGCTGCGCCGTGCAAAGCGGACAGAACCAGGCCCGCATAGGAATCACCGCCCACATCCCCGGTCATTGGCGCCCCTTCGAACGGGTCATCAACCCACAGACCACCATGGCCTTGCCCTTGGACGTCGTCACGGTGGCCGAACGCATGAAAGCGGCCGGGTACACCACTGGTTACGTAGGCAAGTGGCACCTCGGACGGGGCGACAAGTTCGGACCGGACAAGCAGGGTTACGATTTTGCCGCGGAAATCAACGGGCCTCACTTGCCGGGCCGCTTCAAGGCGATTAATCCGGAAATCGCAAAACCGGCTCCCGATCAGTTCCGCACCGATTACGAATCCGATCTATGCGAATCCTTCATCCGCAAAAACAAGGACAAGCCTTTCTTTCTCATGCTTTCCCCCTATGCCGTACACATCCCGCTCGCCAGCAAATCCAAATTGGTCGAAAAATACCGCAAGCGGGCCAAGGAACGAAAGCTCTCCCTTCCCCACCCCGTCTACGCCGGACTGGTCGAGGAAGTCGATGATCAGGTCGGTCGGATCGTTCGGACCTTGGATGCCCAGGGACTGACCGACGACACAATGGTGGTCTTCACTTCGGACAATGGCGGGTTGATCAAGCGCTACGACTATAATGAACGTGCCGATGACATAGTCAGTGACTTGGCTCCCCTAAAGGGAGAAAAAGGTTCGTTGCACGAGGGAGGCATCCGGGTTCCCTTGATCGTGAAGCACCCCAAGAGGGTCAAAGCCGGAACCACCTGCTCGGAACCGACGATTTCCTATGATTTCTACCCCACCTTCGTGGAAGCAGGCGAAGGAAGCCTGCCTGAGAACCAGACCATTGACGGGCTTAGCCTGCTGCCCCTGCTGAGCAACCCGAAAGCCAAGCTTAACCGAAGGGCGATCCATTGGCACTATCCGCACTATCACCACGACCGGCCCGCCAGCGCCATCCGGGAGAGGGATTGGAAATTCATCGAATACCTGGATGGCACCGGAGACGTCGAGTTGTATCACATCGCCAAGGACTTAAGTGAATCCGAAAACCTGGCTGAAGAACGCAAGGGCAAGGTTGCGGACCTGAAGAAGAAGCTCCTGGGGTGGAGAAACGACGTGATTGCCCGCATTCCAGTACCCAACCCCTCTTACGATCCAAAACGGGCGCAAGAATGGTGGAGCCGCCGCTCTGGGAAGCCCATTGACAGTTCCGCCCGCAAAAGGTTTCCGGCAACGGAAAAGGATTTTTAGGTCGGATCTTTCCCGGAGAAGCAGTTTCTGATTCGATCCTACTTCTTCCACTTATATTCAACGACTACTGCGCGGTGGTCAGAAGGCCACCTTCCTTGAATTACAAGGTCCGATGTGTCTCCCCTCTCTCCCACCACCTGAGCGGAAACAACCTTCACATCGTTCCCGTGGTGATAAATTCGATCAATCCGATCCAAGACCTGATCGCCATAGGGTCTTCTGCCCGGTGTTTGATCAGGATAGGATGGAGTCCAAGTATTGCCCGGCTTTTTGACTTCGTTCGGATGGGCCTGTCGGAAAGAATCAACCATTCCAATATTTTTCAATAAAACGGAACCGGGCCATTGCAGAGCCAATCGCAAGGGAGTGCCCGTTGGATTTTCAACCCAGCGATCAGAACCATTCTTGGCATAATGTTCGGTCCAGTCAAGATGGGACGGTTCATTGAAATCACCGACCAGAAAGATTGCTCTTTTTTCCTCTATTGCTTTCTCCAACAGTTCAATGGTTGCTCTGTATCCGCGGGTTCCACCCCGTCGGGCTCCTTTTTCTTTAACAAGCTCGGCCAAATGATTCAGATCCAATTGCGGATCGGCTCTAAGTTTTTCCTGAGCAAGAAAGGGTCCGTAATTATTGGGCCACCAGTGACAGTTTACTATTCGGACAACTCGTGAACCTGCCAGTTCCACGTCGACGACCTCCAAGGAACGATTTTTATTCGAATGTAGGAGTTGTGCGGGAAATTTTGAGTAAAGTTTACCAGCCCGATACCAGCCTTCGCCAAGTTCATCAAGAATCACGTTCGAATTAGTCGGGCAATCTTCCTGAATCCCGACAATATCAGCCCGGGCGCATTGGATCGCAGATGCGATTTCATCAATTCTTGAACCGCCAAACCATTCATTTCCAAAGCCAACGTTCTTGGCATTCCCGCCGCCTTGGAGAATATTAAAGGTCATAAGCCTCAGGCGAACTTCCTCTTCGGCTCCTAATTGAGAAATTGCAAGTAAGCCCAAAAGACAGATGGAGAAAAGAATCATACGAAATATTGAACGCAATCGCGAAATTATTCCAAACTTTTTAAATCAAATGATCCCTGACCTGAATAGCAAAGCCCCGAGCTCTTCTCGTCGGTCAGGTTTGGATTTATGGATTTTGCGAACCCCATCCTGTTCAAATGATCTCTTGAGAGAGCATAGCAAATTGACTCATATACAGCCTGTCGTTAATGAAAACCTATGAAGACAAAGGGTACGATACTGCTGCTTGCTATTTCAGGAGTAGTCTTCATGGCATATTTCCTCTTTTCCGATTTTCTTTCTTCCGATCAATCCAGCGACGGTTCTTCCGTAGAACTTGCAACTGGCTCAACTCCTCCTCCATTACGCTCGGAGGGGGAAGTCGGTCAGCCCAAGCATGAATCCTTTCGCAGAATGGATTCCTCTGACGAAGCAATACCGGAATCCAATCTTGCCCCTCATGGTACGGAAGAGTCCGAGAAATGGGATCAAGAGCAAGCTGAAACCAGAGAGCAGACTCCCAAGCAAACCGAGCAAGACCCTCAAAACGTAGAAGCACAGGAAGAAGATGGCGACGGACAAACCTTGAACGAAGAACAGCGAGCCTCCCTCGAGCAGTTTCTCGGTCAACTTACCAGGGAAAACTGGAGACAAGCCAGAGCCGAACTGCTTTCCGCTTACAACAACGGACTCCTGCCGAGAAGCCGCTTCGTGGAGAACCAATTCTGGAGCAAAGTCGGTGAGATCGGAGGCAAAGAGCTTGCCATGGAGCTTCTGCAAAACTCCGACCCTGCATTCTCCATGGTGTTGGAAGGATGGGGAAAAAAGAACCCGCAGGAAGTTTTTGATTACTTCGCCGAGCTTGATATCCGAAGCCCGCAAGTCCAAAAATACCTGGTAAAGACCAATTCCCGTGAATACCCCTTTATGGATCAACTCTCGAACAGCCTGATCGAAGGACTGATGCACGCCGATTCGAGCGGTTCCCTCGGTGACTTTCAAATCGAACAAATCAGCAAGGCCATCGATTTCTTCAAAGAAAACCATCCCGCCAAAGCAGGCTCGCTCATGCGTGAATTCAGCAAGCGGGTCGTAAAGAACAAAGACCCCGAGGTCTTGAAGGAATGGATCGACCATTATGACGACCCCAGAATCCAGGGAGAAGCCGCAGGCAAAGTCATCGAGAGCGGCACCTTCGACAAAGACCCCGCATCCGCGGCAGAATTCGCAATGTCCTTGAAAGAAGCAGAAGCAAGAAGGCCCGCCCTCTCGGCGGCTTACGCCAGGCTTGCCGGTGGCGTAAACGGGCATGACCCCAACCTCACGGCCAATCAGCTGATCGAAATGGACAAAGGGCACGACCGGGACTTTGCCCTCAACGGGTTTGCCCATGGGCTTGTGCGCAAGGATCCGGAAGGCGCTTTGGAATGGGCCAATGAAATAAGCAACGAGAACTTTCGCAAAATCGTTATGAAAAACATCTCGAGACGGATCAATAAAGAACGCCCAAAGGCTCAAGCCCTTGAAGAATAACCCTCTTATCAAAAAATAATGAACCTTACGAAATACAAATCCAGAGGGGCCAAACACCTCTTGGTCTGGGGATTGATCCTGCAGGCCGTAAATCTGCATGCGGCGAAACCTAACGTCATCTTCATCTTTTCGGACGATCATGCGACCCAAGCCATCTCGGCTTACGGCTCGAAAATCAACCGAACTCCGAACATCGACCGGATTGCCCGGGAAGGAGCTCTTTTCGAGGCGAACTTCTGCACCAATTCGATCTGCGGGCCAAGCCGGGCCAGCATTCTTACGGGCAAGCACAGCCACAAAAACGGCTTCAAAAGAAACGGCAACCGGTTCGACCCCGAGCAAATGACCTTCCCCAAGCTCTTGCAAAAGGTCGGCTACCGGACTGCCGTCTTCGGAAAATGGCACTTAGGCACAAACCCGACCGGATTCGACCAATGGATGGTCTACCCGGGGCAGGGAAGTTATTACAAGCCCGATTACATTACGCCCGAAGGCAAGAAGGTCATCCCCGGATACTCGGTCGAAGTAACCACCGACTTGGCCATCGACTTTCTTTCCACGC
>JAYOII010000208.1:0-5650 GCA_038118685.1 Opitutia bacterium | reverse complement strand
TCCATATCCAAAGCTCGCAAATCATGACCGAAATCTTGCACGGGGTCATTGTAGGTACGCATGTGCATGAGCATGAGAGAAGGGGTACTGAGGACGTCATCTCCGATACCGTACTCCCCCAGGCCCATCATCATCATAAGACTCAAATCGAAGGTCGTGCCGTCTTCCAACTTGTCCGCACTGGTACTTTTGGTGGGGTTGGAACTATATTTGTAAGAAGAACTCAGGCTCAAAGCAGGTGTGAGTTCCGAGCTCTTGACGTCCACCAACCTCTGGGTCCCCATTGCATCGTCGCCCGCTTTGGCTTGGCTCAAAGCATCAGCGAAGAAATCGGAGGGTAGAGCGGGTTGATCACTAGGTGCCGAGGCGTTGGCATCTCCGAAAAGATTGTGTGCCAAGGAAAAGACTGAAACCAAGGTAAATGTCAGTAAGTTTTTCATAAAATTTTGGATAAAGGGATCCTTAACTTCCAAATCGATTCAAAAGAGGAAAACGTTGGTTAACAGGATGAGTCCAACCAAAAATGGAAACTATCGGATTTTGCCAATCGTGATGTTGCCACCGTGTTTATCGAAAGCTGCACGATCCATGATAAGATGGTTACCGTATCTAATTTGTTCGATGAAGTTGACCCGCCCGTGCTGGATGGAATTGAAATGAGGATACTTTCCGTCGATACCACCGTATAGACTGTTCAAATCGACAGTTGAAGCAGAGGGAAAATTAACATTGGAAAGATTGATCGTCATGGCTTCCATGGCAATCCGTTTGACCGATTCGGAGAAGCGCAAATTGTTCACCTGAAGCTCATTGGCAGCCAACAGATGGACGAAATCAGCACCCTTTCCTGAAGTTTCCATTTTCGAGTTGTTGATTACAACATTGTCCAAAGAACGGAGGGAAATTTGGTTTTCCGCATACAAATCGACCTGCTTGATCTCCAAAGAATCAAATGACCCAATTCCGAGTTCGTCTCCACCGAAGGTTATCGAGTTTGCTTGAGTAAGATCAACCAACCCGGCCGAAAGGAGGATCAAGTCCGAATCCGTGGAAGACGGGTTAAAAACCAAATCACCCATGAGGGTAAGCTTTTCCTCGGCAGCTATTAAGAAATCGACGGGGTCGGGCGATTGCAAAGAGTATGAGCCAGTCGAAAAAGAAATGTTTTTTCCGCCAAGGATCAGTTCCTTGCCGTCATCGACACCCGGGGACTCTCCGGCAACCGAGTCCGGACTGTGATCCAAGTCGCTCAACGCAGTGTAGGCGTCTGCAGTCTCGGTAAAGAAGACACTGGCAAGGACTTGTTCGGAGGCAGCGAACAATGCCGGATCCAAAACTCCTCCGGAAAAGGAACGATCATCGAGCAGACCCAACATACCTGCTTCATCCTGAAGAGTAAGTTGGGCCACTTGACTTGGAGGATTGCCCGGTGGAGTTGCTTGTGGACCAACCTGAATGTCGGCCAGAACCTTGGTGAGTTCGGAATAAGAAAGATTCAGATTCCTGAGCTCAGCAAAAAGCTGGGATGGCAGTTGTGGGTTGGTCTGAAGAATCGGGATGATGGACTTGAAATAGGCTGGATCAATTGCCAACAAGTCTATGTATCCAAGATCCAATTCTTGACCCATGAGTTGGTTGGCCGGATCAAGAAAAATGGCCAAAGACTGAGGGTTGGCGAACAAGCGACCGGCTCTCTCGGGTCCGACCATGGTAACCAAATCAACTATTTGCTGAGCATTGTCCTTGTTTTCGTCAATAAGGTTGGCAAATTGAGGAAATTGAACTTTCAAATCAAGTATGAAAACAGCTTGAGGATCGGAAAAGTCTACGTCAGCATCGTCGGAGTTACCTTCGTTGCCAACGGTGTCTAGAATCCTGAGGGCTGAATCACCTTTTAGCGAACCGTCTGCAAGACCTTTTTCCGTTACCTCAAGTCTGTTAGACGCTTCATTAAGTTGATCGAGCGAATTAAATTGGAGATCACTCAAATCAAATCCCCTTTGGGATAGTTTGGCAACCTGACCTTCATTCGGGTCGAATACGTTGATGAAACTTTTCATTCCTTCGTCAGAACTCAAGATGTCAGGAGAGAATCCTCGAGTTTCTACAAAAGCATTCGCAGTAGCTGCAGCTATTGGGTCATCGGTCGCAATGCCCAACTGCTTGGCTTTGATCACAGGATTGGATTCACGCAATGCGGTTTGATCGACAGGTGGCGGCTCCACAGGGGGAGGCGGTGGTGGTGGTGGGGCATCAGGACCTGGACCGGGAGGAGGTGGCGGTGCATCAGGGCCGGGGCCGGGTGGCGGAGGAGGAGCGTCAGGATCCGGACCCGGTTGCGCCCCAGGCTCCGCGGGAGGAGCGGCAGGGTCGGTTGGCTCGGCAGGCTCAGCGGGAGGAGCTCCAGGCTCAGTTGGCTCGGTCGGTTCAGCACCAGGCTCAGTTGGCTCGGTCGGCTCAGTTGGCTCGGTCGGCTCAGTCGGCTCAGTTGGCTCGGTCGGTTCGGTCGGCTCAGTTGGCTCGTCAGCCGGTGGTTCGTCAGCCGGTGGTTCGTCAGCCGGTGGTTCGTCAGTTGGAGGAGGGGCTTCCGCTGGTGGCGGAGCAACTTCAGCAACCGTATCGACAGCTGTGGCGATCTCAGCCACAGTGATCTCGGCTGTTCCGGCAACCGCCACGTCCAAATCTGCATTGACCGCAGCCAAGTCAGCTGGCGGAGCAGGAACTGCAACAGGTGGTGCAGACACTGTACCAGTTGCGGTGACAGACGGCGTAACGGCTTGACCCGCACTCACCGCGACAGGAGCAGGGGGCGGAGGGGGAGGAGCACCCGGGGGAGGAGGGGGCGGCGGAGGAGGAGTAAAAGCAATGACACCTTCGGGGACCGGTACTTTACTGGTGACGCCGCCACCGGGGGCTTGCTGAATGTTCATTCCGATTCGGGTCCCGCGGATACCAGCCGTTCCAACAGGGGACTCGATATTGAAATTTGATTTTTTATCCAACTTTTTGATGTCGACGACCATATCACCGATGTTAAGGTCGATGAGCGTTTCCGAGGCACTTGGCTCACCTTCGAGTTCGGAGAGTTTGGTGGCGCCGGGATCGAATTTCGCTTGGGTAAATTTCTTGATGTTGAGTACGGAATCCGCTTTCAAGGTCGTGACGGTTCCGTTCGAAAGCAACAGGACGATGGAGGAATCTTTGCCTGTGGTCTTGATGGTGTGACCGTCAAAGAGAATTTTGCCAGGTTGCACAGATGCAGCAGGAAGAGTTGCCCCGGTCATATTGTTCGTTACGGTCACAGCTCCTTTCATGTCGGCTATGATGATCGCGCCCCGTGGATCTGAAATTTCGCCAGGATTTTCCTGCGAATAAAGAAGGTGGGAAAAGACAAAAGCAATAAGGAAGAGGGAATTTATAATCTTCATATTGAGAATAATTACTAGTTTGATCATCAAAAATGTGTGAACAACGCAATGGGAGCAAGGATATAATTAGGTTTTTTGACGGTTGAAATCCACCGAGGAAAACGAAATTTGTCTTTGAGGTGGTCATTTTAAAATTTTGTAAACTTTACCCCAAGGAGAGGAGGTAACCTTTTCGAACAACAAGGGATCGAGATCTTCCATCAAAAACCCCTGAATCAACAAACTCCTGAAGGCCTTTTCGTCCATGAAAAACCACGCCTGAAAAAGATCGTATCCCTTGCTTGGAATCTTGATTACGTCGCCCTTGACAAACGAGTGATCCTGATCCTTGCCCATGAACTGGCTCAGAACGCTTGGGGCGAGACCATAGTTCAGCGCAATGGCGGACAACGATTGCGTCTCTTGCGAAACAACGTGGGTACGCTGTCCGGTAAAACGAGGAAGGTTGGTTTGAATGATGTGAAATTTGCTGTCCTTCGCTCCCGCGCTTGCAATTTTGGCCATTTTGCCCGTCTGCTTGTCATGCAATCTCCGATGAAAAGCAAAGGGAAGCGGGTTCTGGACGTTGGGCATCTTGGCCAAATTGGTCCGCAAGTCCGCCTCTACCTGGTATCCCCCTCCCGCACGAAGGATAATCTTGGTTCCTCCATCGAGAATCTGCACGCCATCGGCCTTAAGGAAAAAAGGCGAATTCCTCGGGTTTGCCGCTTGAGCAAAGAGCGGATTACGATACGCAACTGCGTCAAAACGGTCCAGAATGAACCTCTTGGCAAAGGTAGACCGGTAAGTCTTCGGGGAAAGAATAATCAATTCATTTAAATTCTCAACAAATACAACGACTCTATTGACTCCCTTGCTTGTGCTCGCCTGAATGCGCAAACCATCGAGTTCAACTTGTTCGACCGTTTCCGCAGGTTGGCCGTCCTCGCTTACGGTCAACATCTTGCCGTACGGCAGAACAAAAGACTTTTCTGCGTCCATTATCTTCAAGACTCCCGTTCGGTCCATCCGATGTCCGCCGTCAAAGAACAGGCTGTTCCCCTGACGCCTGCCGTTACGCAATATCTTCATGGGTAGCTCTTTCCGGGAATTAACGGAAGAAGATGGAAAATAAAGATTTCTTGAGCTAAAACTCAGAATGGTAGGAAAGATTCTCAATATCTCATAAGGCATGAAGAGAAGGACGTCTCTCGATTTCGTAGGAAGGGAGGCGTTCGCATCATTCATCTCTTCCAGCAGGCCTTGATAGAATACGAGATCGGAGGAACCGTCTTTGAAAATCTCCTGCACGGCTGTGTCGTAGGTGGTTTCTCCGGATTTTTTCTCATCCTGCAAGCGGACGAACGTTTCGGTTTTCAAACGGGCCAGATGGGCGGCTTGCAAGTGAGAATTCGCCCGCAGAATCTCGGAGGTCAAATAATTGTCGAGGGTTTGGTGGGCGGGCGAGGTAAAGGTTCTGGTGTCTCCGTAAAACCAGCAACCCGAGCCATAATCCCACCAAGTAACTACAAAATCATCCGGATCGGAAGCTTGGTTGAGTTCCTCAAGCACTTCGATCGTTTTCACCGGGTAAACGACGTGCGAATGATACCCCCTCGCGTGATCCACGTTCGGCCAAGCAAAAAGAACGACCACAAGGCCGACCGAAATCAAAGAGGCAGACTTGAAAACAATTCTCGAGAGCGCCTTGTAGCGATCGTTTTTTCCCTTGTTCAAGAGAGACAGGCAAAAACGGAAAAAAGCCCACGACAAGACAAGAAGCAAAAAGACCAAGCCGATGGAGGCGACGTTTCCGACGTGCACCGTAAAGCGCAACCCCAGAGGACTATCCACAAAATGAGAAAAGCAGTTGTATCCGATGAACCAAAACGGAGCGCCCAAAAGAAATTCCCAATACCGCATACAAAGAATCAGATAACCGAGCAGGGCCAATAATGCGGTTTTGAGATTCAGGTCTCCGGCATACTTGGGCAGGCTCTGCTCCATCGAATTGAAGGTCTTCTCGAAAGGATTCCACCATTTGTATTTTTTATTTGGATCCGCCGGTTTGGCTGGAGAAGCACTTCCGTCGTCGTTGAACCAATCTCCACGCCACAATGGCAAATCCTCCAAAATCCGGTTGCGCATTCTGATGTCATTGATGGTCTTGCTTTTTTGATCGAGGGAACCGGCCTCCCTGATGGTGCTTTTGACATCAAGAAAATTAAGGGTATACCCGGAAG
>JAYOII010000207.1:0-5670 GCA_038118685.1 Opitutia bacterium | reverse complement strand
AACGAGGCCAAATGCATATTCGTGGTAATTGTCGGTTACGCCCCAACCTGCGTTGAAGCTTTCGTAAAGGTCGGCCTGACCATCCTTGTCGGTATCAATCAACTTGGTGATTTCGGGGCGCTGAATGACGTAGGTCTCGCTGCTCTTTGGGTCGATCCAGATGCCCAAAGCCTCATGCAAGCCGTCGGCAAAGAGGGACCACTTCTCGTTTTTGGGGGAATATTTCCACACTTCCCCTTCGCGGGTGCAGATGAAAAGGTTTCCGTCCGGAGCGAATTCCATGCCTCCCACACCCAGGGAAGTGCCTTCGGGCGTTTGAACCGTAGTAACGGTGTAGCCGGCGGGAATTCGATTGGGTTGCTCTTGCCCGTGCCCTGCATGGATGGAGATGAGCAGAATGAGTGCGAATGGAATGATTTTCATGACAAACTAAAGGTTTTGCTCGATGCTGATGAAAAACTCGGATGCTTCTTTGGCGGGAATTCGAACATACCCTTTCTCGGGATGCCATTTTCCAGCGGTTGAAGAAACGAGCAAACCCTTGGAGTCCATGAGGTAAAACAAGTCTCTTTTGGCCTTTTCCGCACGGAAGCCGAGGGTGAGCCCTTTCTTTTCCGGATGACCGGTTGCGGTTTGCTCGATCCTTACCCCGTCCACCTCGTAAAGAAAGGTTGGGTTTCCCTTGCGGGAATACCCGAGGAATTGGGTTTGAGGAGTTTTGTCCGGGCTGCCGAATCTCAACGGTGACTCCTTGGCCCCCGCCTCGAACTTTTCGCCGAGAATGGCGCAAAGTCCTCCTCCGCGTCCTCGACGGTCCCGGGTTACGTTGATGAAGCCTCCCGTCCAACCAGTCCGTATCATGAGTTTCTCTGCATCAAAGAGATAGTTGACTCCTCCGGGAAGTCCGACCGCAATGGATCGTCCGGAATCGATGCCTGCGACGTGAACCCGTATGACGCGCGGTTCATCCCCGACCTCTATGACGCCGTTACGCGGTGTAGTTGAGGCCGAGACTTCCTTGACTTGCGACAGGTCGACGGCACTTGGATCATCGACCACTTTCATGACACCCCGCATGGTCAGGGAATGCCCGGGGAAGGTGCATACGTAGGGATAATCACCCTTTTCCTTCGGAGCGGTGAATTCAACCGAAGCTTTTTTGCCCGGCTGAACAAGTCCAATGCTTGCGACAATGGATGGATCCTTGGGTACGAAGCCCATCTCCATGCCCTTCTCTCCAAGCTTGAGGGCGGCTTCGGCAATCCGGTTTGCGGTTTTCCCATCGCCTTTGACAAGAATCAGGTTGTGAATCATTTCGTCCGAATTGTCGAAGCTCAACCGGATGACGGATCCTGGTTTTACGGCAAAGGCTTCGGGGCTGAAGCGAAGTTGGCCATGAAGCGTTCCGAGGTTGATGTTGTAATCAGGCTTGGCCGAGGTGAGAGAAGCAAGTCCAAGAATCAAAAGGGCGGAGAAGAGCGTAGTCGGTTTCATTTGATCCTGCACTATTGAAGCTTTCTCAAATCTAGCAAAGAAAAAAACAGAGCTTCGGCGATTTTTGAGCGATGCCCTTTTTGCTTTGTGAACCCCGGGTGGAGTTCCGTTTCGATGCGGTACGTATTTTAGCCGCCAAGTATCCGGCTCACTTCGCTTTTGCCGAGGTGATTGGATACGAGAGGCTGAGATCCATCGCCTTGAGCCTGCTGCCAAGAGCCAAGAAGGGATCCGTCATCAAGAAACGTCGCCGAAACGTAACGACTGCAACCCGTGGAGTGAGGAGAAAGAAAAAGCGGGAAATCAATCGATATTTTGGAAAGCCTTGGGAATTCGTGGTCCCATCCCCATGCCAACCCACCCAGCTCTTCGCAAGAATAGCCTCTTGGTCTCTTTGCGGCCATGGGATTTTGGTCGAGGGGTCGAAGGCATTCGGCGCCATCGTAAAAATACAGGGAGATGGCGGGAATGTCCGTAAAGGGACCGGTTTTAGGTATGGGGAGACGCTCGGTAAGCCTGGAGCAGGCAACGTCCCAACTGTTTCCTCGGGGCAAAACGTTTTCCGATACGAGCTCAAAGTCTTGGCTCGTTCCTGTTAGGCGATTGAGTCCGGTATTGGAGCTGGCCCAACTGAACGGGTGGTGGCAATAGGCAAGTTCCGTTGAGCCTGCGTTCATGCGGAATGCCACCGGATCCTTGACGTGCAGGGTTTCCCCTTTTTGCGAACTTGCAACCGTTTCAAGGGTATCGGGAGCCAAGGAGCTCAGGCCATCGGTTCCTATGATTCGGTCAATGGACCACACTCCGGTTCCGGGTTTTTGAAAATTGATCAAGGGCTTGGGGTAAGAGACTCGCTTTTCGGTGGAAACGAAAAGTTCCCATCCATCCGACGTGGTTTCCGAGCGAAGCAGACTTGCGCCTTCGATTGAAACGACTTCCTCATTCACGGAGAGATCGTTCTTGGAGAAGGACAACGTCTTTTTGAATTCAGCATCCGGGGAGGCTCCGCTGAAGATCGCAAACTCCAGGCCGCGTTCTCCCGAACCGGTTCCCGTCCGGGCATCCCCGGGGTTTCGGAAACGGCCGCACGCAAGGATTGTGCCGTCTGGTTCTTGCAGGAGGTTTCCTCCACCGAACCAAAATCCCGATTCATTCCCAAGGGCGGGGACCAAAATCCGAGCGTTTCGCTGGTCGATTAGGCGTACACCGAGCTCTTTGAGCCGGTCGATCACATCAGGGGCCAAGTGACTCATATGATCATTCCTGCGGCAAGGGTTTCGTTGCTGAATGGATCAACCAAGATAAAGCTGCCCGTATTTCGGTTTCTGCGGTAAGTGTCATGAAACACCGGTTGAGAAACCCGCAGGCAGACTCGCCCGATTTCATTCATGTCAAAACTGTCGACGTCCTCGATTTTGCGAAGTGTATTGACGTCGACCTTGTAGCGGATCTCGGAAACGATCGCTTGGGCTTCCTTCGTCGTGTGGCGAAAAATGAATTTCCCTCCCTTGGCGAGTTTTCTCGTTCCCGAAAACCAGCAAATCCGGGCATCCAAATCTTGGGTGATGCGAGGCTGATTGTTCGGCTTGACCAGCATGTCACCACGACTTACGTCAATTTCATCCTCAAGAAGGATGGTTACCGATTGGGGGAAAAAGGCATCCTCTTTTTCTTCACCTCCGGAAAGGATCTTTTGAATCTTGGTCGAAAAGCCGGAAGGAAGGACGGTGACCTCGTCTCCCACCTTGAACACGCCTCCCGCAACCCGTCCGGCAAAGCCACGAAAGTCATGATGCTCGTCGGAATGAGGACGAATGACCCATTGGACGGGGAAGCGCGCGTCCACGTGATTGGCATCCGAACCGACGTAGACGTTCTCCAAATGGTAGAGCAACGGAGGGCCTTCGAACCAAGTCATGTTTTCCGACCTGTCGACGACGTTGTCCCCTTTCAAGGCGCTTATCGGGATGAAGGTCAGGTCGGTCACGTTTTCCAGTCGCGAGGCAAAGTCCCTGTATTCTTGTTGAACCTGCTGGTAGACCTTTTCGTCGTAGCCCACCAGATCCATCTTGTTGATGCAGACAGCCACGTGCTTGATTCCGAGAAGGTCGGCGATGAAAGTGTGCCTGCGCGTTTGCTCGACTACACCGTTGCGCGCGTCCACCAAAATGAGCGCCAGGTTGGCGGTCGATGCTCCGGTCACCATATTTCGGGTGTATTGGATGTGCCCGGGGGTGTCGGCAATGATGAACTTGCGCTTGGGGGTGGCAAAGTAACGGTAGGCGACGTCGATCGTGATCCCTTGTTCGCGTTCGGCCCGAAGGCCGTCGGTCAGCAAGGCGAGGTTGACGTGCTCGTCCCCTCTTTTCTTGCTGCTGCGCTCGATGGCTTCAAGTTGATCCTCGAAGATCGCCTTGGTGTCATGAAAGAGTCGACCGATAAGAGTGCTCTTCCCGTCGTCCACGCTGCCCGCGGTGGTGAACCGCAGGAGATCCATGTCCAGGTAATTGTTTTCTTCAGTCATTGAATAAATGAATTGGGTTTAGAAGTAGCCTTGTTTCTTTCGGTCTTCCATGGCCGCTTCCGATCGTCGGTCGTCGGCCCTCGAACCCCGTTCCGTAACCCTGGAAGCGGCCACTTCCGAAATGACGTCGTCGAGGTTGGAGGCGCTTGATCGTACCGCCCCGGTGCAAGTGGCGTCCCCGATGGTACGGAAACGCACGGTTTCGGTGGATGGATTTTCGTTTTCTCTGGGCGTGACGAATTCCGAAACGGCCAAGAGACTGCCATTTCTTTCCAAAACTTCACGTTCATGGGCGAAGTAAAGACTTGGCAGTTCTATCTCTTCGATTTTCGCATATTGCCATACGTCCATTTCCGTCCAGTTGCTCAGTGGGAAAACCCGAAAGTTTTCACCGGGGCCCTTTCGTCCGTTGAACAAGTTCCAAAGTTCGGGTCTTTGATTTTTCGGGTCCCATTGACCAAAGGCATCGCGGTGAGAGAAAAAGCGTTCTTTGGCCCGGGCTTTTTCCTCGTCTCTTCTTCCCCCGCCCAGGCAGGCGTCCAGAGATTCGCGATCAATTGTTTCAAGAAGGGTTACCGATTGAAGAGCGTTACGACTCGCGTCAGGACCGGTTTCTTCCACTGCAGTCCCCCGGTCAATGGAATCCTGAACCTGTCCGACGATCAGTTCGACGCCAAGTTTCTCGACAAAGGCATCTCGGTACTCGATTGTCTCCTCAAAGTTATGTCCGGTGTCCACGTGCACGAATGGAAAGGGGGTCTTCGCAGGAGCAAAGGCCTTTTGAGCCAAATGAGCCATCACGATGGAGTCTTTTCCGCCGGAGAAAAGCAAACCGGGGCGTTCGAATTGAGCGGCCGTTTCACGTAATATGAAAATGGCCTCGGCTTCAAGTTGCTCGAGGTGAGTCAGGTTGTAATTTCTCATGCGGGTAAAATGGTCTTTCGGTTCGAGGCGAATCAATTTCAGAACTCAACTTGTTTCAATACGGATCGAAGAAGAGAGTCGACCGATTCATTGAGCGAGGTGCTTTCGGTGTCAATCGTCAGCCATGGCGCGACTGGTTCTTCAAAGGATGAGTCTTTCCCCGTGAACGAGGATATTTTCCCTTCGCCGGCTTTTGCATAAAGTCCTTTTACGTCTCTTTGGCGGCAGACGTCGAAGGATGCCTTGACGTAAATTTCAAAATAATCCGAAGGGCCAATGACCTCTTTGGCTTGTTTGCGAAATTCTTCCAATGGAGTGATGAAGGAGACGATGACGAGCATTCCGTTTTCGACTAGCAATTTTGCGACTTCGCTCACCCGCCTGAGGTTTTCCTCCCTGTCTTCGTTCGAGAACCCAAGATCCTTGTTGAGGGTAGAGCGAAGGTTGTCTCCGTCCAAAACGATTGAATGAATCTTGCGGTCCGAAAGGCGTTTTTCCAGCTCGATGGCCAAGGTGCTTTTTCCTGATCCCGAGAGTCCGCAAAGCCAAAAGACCGCGCCTTTGCGGCCAAGTTGACGCTCTTTCTCCGGTCGACGAAGCAATCGATCTGAGATTGGGTATAAGTTTGAGTCAGGCATCTGGGGGAAAGTGAACCGCCAATTATAGGAAAAAAGGGAGAAAAGTAAAAGCGAGAACACGTCATACGTGCTCTCGCTTTAGGGGTTGAA